>CAJWLE010000031.1:0-13752 GCA_913042965.1 uncultured Synechococcus sp. | reverse complement strand
AAGTCCGTGAAGCACTGGTGTTCCGCCATCGAAGTCACACCAGGACTGCAGGACAAGCTCACAGCAGCTGGGCTCAAAGCTGCACCGCTGTCTGTCCACGGGGGGCTAGATCCAAGCGAAACTCTGGTGATCTACAGCCCTCCGGATCAGCTGCTTGAGCAGTGGCGGGCACACGAAGACACACCGGTCCAAAGCTCGGATCTCCGACACATCTTTCAACAGCTGTCTCAGTTCCGAACACAAGGTGCCCGTTGCGCTGCGAGTTGGAGGTTGAGCTTGTTGGACACAACATCGCTAATGAGATTGACCCAAAACGAGCAGCCCTGTCTCGAGCTCACAACCCCCTATCCAGAGGTAAGTCCCATCGCCGGCATGGTCGCTCTGCAGCTACTCAAAGAGTCCCCTGAGCTTCTTGACCACTACCTCAATCTTGAACTGCATGCGGAGCTCTTTGGTCTGATGCCTGACAGCGATTACATCCAACGATTGCAATCAAAAACATTGGCTGACCTGCTTCTGACGGACTGGTGGCAGGTGAACGCTGAACGCGAGTGCAGCCGTGAACAAGCCGATTCCAATCTTTTTCGCATGCAGCAGATTCAGGAGGATTTCGATCGGATTCTGCAAGAGCAAGCTGATGTCCGATCCTTGCTGCATGACCAGAACAACCTCAGTCGAGATCTCCTGACTCAAATTGCCAAACAAAAACTTGAGTCATGAGCGCCAATCGGAAATGGCGGCATCAATTCCAGCGTTGGCTCGATGGTGAGGGATCCGAAGCCACCATTGCTCGACTACTGAAGCGTCAGCAAAAACTGGAGATTGATCCCACGTTGATTCGGAAAAACTTATCGGCACTGCATGATCATTTGGATGAACATCTATTAGATGTTCGACTCCTGCCACTCAGCCTCCTCCTGGGGCCGACGACCTGGGATCCCGCAACAAGCGGCATTCATTCGCTCGCTTGTTTACACCATCACAGGCAACTTCGAAACCTCAACACACTGTTGAGCAGTGGCACCCTCAACAACGTCCTCAATGGTGAATGCTCGCTGTATGGAGACCTTCCACCAATGCCCATCAGAGCTTATTTCAAAAGTCTGCATCGAGAACAGAGGCAATTCTGTCGATCCAACAACCTTTCAGCCCTCGAACATTTCGCTGCGGAAGGATGGCGCAGGTTTCAACGCGCGCAACCTGTCGCCACCGGATTCGATCGCTACTGGGCCACCGGATTGCCAACATATGCTCCCCAGCCAACTCAATCCAGAGACATCCTTCTGGTCCTGGATGGAACAGTGAACCGCGCCCAGCAACTGGCACTTCAGGGCGGTTGGGACCAGGTCATTCATTGCCAATTGTCGGACCTCAGCACGCTCTGGTCCGACCTGAGCGATTCAAGCGCAGATCGGGTCAGCATTTGCCACACCACCGATGAGTTGGCGGCGGGAGCTCGCCATGCCATTAGCGCCAGCTTGCGGAACGCCTCAGCAGAGACATTGCTGACCAGCGACGACATCATCTGTCATCGCACCCACAGCGATGACAGCGGATATGAACATCGTCAGTACCGCAGTGCTCTTTCCATCTGGAGACTCTTTACCCGAGGCAGTATCGGCGGATTGATCTCCGTGCCATGTTCATTGCTGAACGCAGATGCGCTGGGTAACAGCTACAGCTGCCTTGAGGCATTGCGTCTGGACCTTCTCCTGGGAGCGATGGCAACTGCACGCGACGTGCGGCATTGTCACCAACCTCTGTTGAAGGCATACAGCAACACGAACCCATCTCTACCGGAAGTGGGCTGGCCGATCGAATGCTCCCCCTTCGATGAAGAGCAACTGAATCAGATCAACACCATTCGAGAACGCCATGGACAGCTTCAACTGGTCCGTGGTGCAGCTGTCCGCAAAAACCCTGAATTAGCCGGGACCCATGACCTGACTCGGAAACCAGACTTTGACACCTTTGTATCGATCCTGATTCCCTTCCGTGATCGAGTGGAATTGACCCGCAAATGTGTGGAGTCAATTCAAGCCAATGCCAGCACTTCCATTCCATACGAAATCATTCTGATCGATAACGGCAGTGCTGAGGAAGACACCCATACCTGGGTGAAACAAATAACTGCTTCCAACACAAATATCCATTGTCAGCGAATTGATGCACCATTCAACTTCTCAACATTGAACAATGGTGCGCGGCAAATCTGTCGCGGTAACTACCTGCTTTTCCTGAACAACGACATCGAGCTTTGTTCTTCTGAGGTACTGCAAGATCTCCTCAACCCCTTTGCCCATCCCAGCACCGCTGCCGTTGGTGCAAGGCTGAAATATCCCGACGGCAGTCTTCAGCATCAAGGCGTCGTGCTGATTAAAGGAGAACGCCGCTGCGTGCTTGAGCCCGGCAAGCATCTGAGCGACGCGAATATCATTAACAGCCTTTTGCCGTTGAGAACCCAGGAGGAGTTTTCCGCAGCCACCGGGGCCTGTTTGATGGTGAAAGCCGATCGTTTTGACAACATCGGTGGGTTTGATGATGAACTGGCCGTCGTCTTCAACGATGTCGATCTCTGTCTACGACTAAGGGAAGCCGGTGGTCGGATCGTGGTGAGTCCGCATCCCGACATCATTCATCACGAATCGATCAGTCGTGGGAAAGATCTCTATGGAGAGGCCTGGGCAAGACATCAACGCGAGTCCGGACGGCTACGCCACAAGCATCGGTTGCTTTTCAAGGAGGGGGATCCACTGACCAGTCCGCTGCTGCACCACCATTCGACCCGCTACGAGCCTGCCACGCCAGCTGAGCCAGCCACCGGACCTGCACAGGAGCAGATTCTGTACATCTGGAATCGACCAAAGCACGGCAAAGATGAGCGCACGCCTCTGATTTTTGCGCAGTTCGAAGAAAATCCAGAGACACCCATTCGGGCAGACATCCTGACTTTATTGCAGCAGTATCGCCAACACTTCCACGTGCAGGTTGTAGCGGCAACTCCTGCTCTTTTACAACGTCCACGTGATCTGAGAGAACTCAAAAAGGTCTGCGATGGACTCATCGTCCGGTGCAACGAGGGATATGACTACGGCAGCTGGATGACTGGCATCCGTTACTGTCGCCAGTTGATTGAACAGCGACAACAGGTTGTCCTTTGCAACGACAGTTTCTGGGGTCCAGTGCGCCCTCTGAAGGGTCTGATCAATCGACTCCGTCAATGCAAGGCTGACGTTATTGGGCTAACCGACAATCTGATGTATGAACCACACCTTCAATCGCCATTCTTGATGTTCAACAAAAGAGCAATATCGTGCCCAGAATTCTGGACTTTCTGGGAAAACATACAATGCTGGCCCACCAAGCGCAGCATTGTTAAAAATTACGAGGTAGGACTGCCAGTTCTGCTTGAAAAAGAAGGCATGGAGCTCGAGAGCATTTACAGCAACAACGCCAATGGGAATACTTATCATACGGAATGGAAATCATTAATTGAAAACCAAAACTTTCCGTTCATCAAAAGAAGCCTTCTCAGAGACAATCCCCACAAGATTGACATCAGCGACTGGAGATCAGTGGTTCGCAAGGGAAACGAGCCACTAGCCAGGCAGATTGAGGATCAGCTCGAGGAAATACAACAGACTTAAGAGCCCGAAAGAAAAGCGGCGAGCTTTTTATTGAGCTCGAAATCAACACACTCTTGCTCAAAATTTTCCATCAAACCTGCATGCAGACCTTTCTTACGCATCCGAAAAGCAATCACTTTTCTCAGTAATTCAAGGTAATCCGTGAAGCCTGGATCAACACTCCAAGCATCTAAAATTGCTTTTTCATAATCAGATCGCGTTCGATTAGGAGACCGTTGAATTCCCTTTAGGACAATCAATTTATTGGAACGGCCCAAGGCAAGCGTGGAGATTTTTAAATAACGTGCAATCAATTGATGTTCAAGATTCAGCCGCTCTGCTTTATCCCCTAAGGCAACAACGATCTTATGATTGCCTTGCGAATGCCAATACTTCATTTCCAGCCCCCATCGCTCAGCTACATCGATATTCTTTTTACGAGTAAACACCTCAGGCTTGAGCATTTCACTCGACAATATTTTTCGAAGAGATTTTTCAGCCTGATGCTTCGCATAGGGGCGAAGCAACAACAAGAACTTCAAGAAAGAACGAGTCTTTCTCTTGGCAAACGGCCCAATAGCACCTTGCTGATCAAAATGAGCCAATTGATGAAGCATCCGTGAATCTGCTTTCTCTCGGGTAGCCTTCAGCAGCAAGAAGCAAAGATTGCATTCACCAGCAGCAAAACAGACCTCTAGTTCTCGCTTAAGGTCTCCAAAATTCACATCACCTTCAGCAGAAGAAAAGAACAACGGATCCCAACCATGTTTTTGGCATAAAGCACAAAGAGTCTGTTGTTTGAGACCTTTAATTTCAACTCCTACAGCCATGGATTATTAATCCCGTCGCAATGCGGTCAGCATGAAGCCAAAGACGCCCCAAACCACAACCAAAACACCGATACATGATAAAAACGCCTTCCAACGCCAGGAATGATCGGGCCCTTGGGGCATCTGAGGTTTACTCAGCATCACGATGAACTTCAACTGGCGCTGACTTTCCATCCGGCTGTTGTCCGCCGCTCGCATGGCCGAAGCCAGTGACTCACGTGCAAAAGTGACATCTCCTTCAAGCCTCACTGACTGACTGGCAAGCCTGTTGAGGTCGCGACCTCCAGCACCCACGGCCTTCTGCCGCTCTTCCTTGATCTGTCGCTCGAGCTCCCCAACCTGATCAGCGACGTAAGAAACTTCCGGAGCATCAGGATCCCGGTACTGACGACGGAGGCTGGCCTCTTCGACCTTCAGGTCAACCAATCGGGATTCCAACCCTGTAATGAAGCTTGCTGCAGCGCTCTGCTCTGCGAGCGGATTGAGTTGACCGTAGCGATCCTGAAAAGCCTCCAATGCGTTGCTGGCTTCCGTTAAACGATTCTGCGCATAGGTGACTTGCGTCTCCGCAAACGCTTGTTGATCAGCACTGATCGACTGATTCACATCATTCACAAAGCGCTGGGCCTGCTCCAGAAGTTTTGTATTGAGCGAATAAGCATCGTCAGCCGTGAAAGCACTTGTAGAGAGAACAATCGAACCGGAAAGCTCTTGCGGAATCACATCCAATTGGTTACGGAAAAATGCCAACTGCTGCTGAGCATCAGCGTTAGCAGACAAACCGCTCCACAGATCAGGAGACGCAGAGGCGTAGCTATTTAGATAAGCCTCTTTGTCGGGGAAAACAGCATTTCTAACGTCATTTGACTCGAGATACACCTGCAAATAACGACCATCTTCAAGAGAAGAAAGAACACTGGAACTCTGGAGAGTACCCAGAACCATTGCGGCCGAATTCCCAGGCGGCATGGGCTGCTTGATCACAAACTCAGAGCTCGCCTGATAGCGGTCACGACCAATCGCGAAGCAATAAAAGCCTGAAATAGCGAGGAAGGTGGCAGCCAGCACACGACCGCTGAACAGCCGGGGAAGCGGAGCCTGGTCGTCCGTCCGAATCCTGGGAATGGCAACTGTTGAGAGCTCACTTCCCATAGTCCCCAGCCATCGCGCACCCGATTGGATCTTCTGCCGAGTCGTTTGGAGCTTGGTGGTGCGTGAGCCCTGGAGTGGCCGTTCAGTCATCGGAGAGCAGCAGGGCTTCATTTGAGAAGTAGAAGACTAAACCAAAACCAACACTTACAAACGCACAAATAGCGAGATATTGAAGACTGATACCTGGCAATGGATACGCCGTATTAATGGAGTGACGCAATAACTCGACGGAATGAAGCAGAGGATTCCAGGTCACAAATGGTCGTGCAGGACCAGGAAGTGAATATGTGGCATAAAAGATTCCAGACGTCCAAAGTAGAATTCTATTGATACCAAATTTAGTCAAGGCTTTAACAATTGGTATGCGATGACCGACCACCAAGGCACTCATTCCAACACCAAGACCAAGACAAACTGTTAAAAGAAAATCAACGACCATCAATGCAGGATCATCAATCTGGAACGTCCAGCTCCAGGCCGAAACTGCCAGAAAAACAAGAACCAGAACTGATGCATGAATTCTCGCCTCGATCAATGTAGAGGCCAGGAGAGTATCTAACGGCCGAATTCGTCTATAAAAAAAGAATTTTTGCTTCTTGGAAACACCAGTGAGGGCCTTGATACCAACCTTGCGAAACAAATAAAGCAGTGCAACGCCGCACGCCAACCAGATCACCGGGTTAAGCAGATCGGTTGTTTTCAAGCGAACCAGAATCTTGAGCGCCAACAGGGTGAGCATCAAAGCCAGGGGTTCAAATACCACTCCCCAAACACCAAAAGCGCCCTTTTCAGCACGCAGGGCAAACTCCATATCTGCCAGGGCCAAGACAATCCTGATTTGCAACATCATGCGATCGCTAAAGGCGCGCACGCTCTTGAAAACTTTGGAGGAGGTGATACGGCTCATCTAACAACTCTGATCAGATCGATCCTTTCGTTGGTTTGATTCTCATCGGGACCTTACTCGCATTCCGAAGATGTCCTTCCTGGCGACGCTTCCGTCTCCAACCAGCGATTCAATGAGCGTTTCAACCCCCCCTGGCAGCGCCGTTCCAGCCGGGCGAACACCAACGTCAACGCCTGATCGGCCAGCCGACGGCGAAGAGGCACAGGCACCAGAGCAATGGGATGGTCACCATCCATCAGCAGAGAGGCCGACACCCTCGCCTTCAGTCCTTCGGAACATGGCTGAAGCACCGCTTCACAACTGAAACGGATGGCCCGCTCGACAGCTCCGAGCCCTTGAATCCGGATGTGCTGAAACACAATCAGCAACTCCTGCTCTGACCAGACCGTGGTGAAGACAACCTCTGGCTTGATCTCGAAGCCCAGCAACTGAAAGGGTCTGGACCGATAAAGGAATGCGCCATCGCTCCTGCATTCCATTCTCTGCCGATTCAGCAAGGCCGCCATGGGCCGTTTCGGCTCGCTGAGATATCGCGCAATGGAGCACTGATCTGGCTCGACACAAAACACTGAACAGTGGTGCCTCCCTTGAGCAAGGGGAATGAAGGGCATCCCTACGATCAGAGGTTTGGGACGGCATTCTGCGATGGGCGGCGAGCTGCGTCAGGAACACGACAGCATGGGTTGCGTGGAGGTGCCGGCAGAGGCCCTCTGGGGCGCCCAGACCCAGCGCTCCTGCAACAATTTCGCCATCGGCAGCCAGCGGATTCCGGCCGAATTGATTCATGCCCTCGCCCTCATCAAAGGGTGCTGCGCGGCGGTCAACGGACGCCATGACCTGCTGACAGCACAACAGGTTCAGGGCATTGAACGTGCGGCAGCAGCTATCGCCGATGGATCGCACGACCACCAGTTTCCTCTCAGCGTCTGGCAGACCGGGAGCGGCACCCAGACGAACATGAATGTGAACGAGGTGATCAGCAACCTTGCTGCCAGGGAGGCCGGTTGCCCCCTAGGCAGCCATGACCCTGTTCATCCCAACGACCATGTCAACCGATCGCAGTCGACTAACGATGCCTTTCCCGCCGCCATCCACATAGCGGCAGTGCTTCTGCTGCAGGACACTCTCCTACCGGAGCTCGACCGATTGATCACAAGCCTTGATCAAAAGGCCAGCAGCTGGATGGATATCGTCAAAATCGGCCGCACCCATCTGCAGGATGCGGTGCCGCTACGCCTTGGGGACGAGGTGAGTGCTTGGCGGGATCAGATCCAGCAGGGCCGGGCATGGCTGAACCAGGCTCGAGAGGAGATGCTGGCGTTGCCCCTTGGCGGAACTGCCGTTGGCAGCGGTTTGAACACGCCTCCAGGCTTCTCAAGCGATGTGGCGCGTCTTCTGGCGGAACGCACAGCAACTCCGTTTCATCCTGCGCCCAATCTGTTCGCTGTGATGGCCGGTCACGATGCACTGGTTCAAGCCATGGCCCAGCTGCGCCGTCTGGCCGTGAGCCTGCTGAAGATCGCCAACGACATCCGACTGCTGGCATGCGGACCGCGAGCAGGGATTGGAGAACTCCTTCTACCGGCCAACGAACCCGGTAGTTCGATCATGCCGGGCAAGGTCAATCCAACCCAGTGCGAGGCCCTCGCCATGGTCTGCACCCAGGTGATTGGACTGGATGCAGCTGTGGCCGCGGCAGGGGCCGGATGCCAGCGGCAGATGAATGTGTACAAACCACTGATCGGAGCCAACCTGCTTCAAGGCATCAATTTGCTGAACGATTCCTGCCGCTGCTTCCGACTGAACCTGGTGGAGGGAATGGAGCCGGATCGAGACAAGATCGCAGCCTTTGTCGACCGCTCCCTGATGTTGGTGACAGCGCTCACTCCCGAGATCGGCTACGAGTTATCCAGCGCAATCGCACAACACGCTCATCAAGAGGGACTCAGCTTGAGGGAAGCCGCCATCCAACTTGGGCACATCACGGCCGAACGCTTTGACGCCCTGATGAATCCAGCTGTCATGGCGCGACCCCGCACCTGAAGTCAGGCGGCCCGTTCCGTGGCGGGGTTGGAAGCCTCTGGTTGGTTGTGCAGATCCTCCGCTTCGGCAACCGGAAAACGATTGATGGCGCGCAGAGCCTGGCGAGCATGGCTGCGCAGCTGCTCACTGACGGCTTCGCAGTAGTTCACCTGTGCCAACAGATCGACAGTGCGACGCATGATCCGCACCACATCACCTTCATCCAGTGAGGTGTTGGCGATCAGATCGTTCCAATCGGTGCCACGGGCCCATGCCTCCACCAGACCCATCAGCTCCGGTTCCCACCAGGCCGGCACCACCACACCGTGACGCTCCTGGGCTCGGAGCAGTTCACGGCGCAGACCGGAGAGATCCTGGAGCGCCTCTTCAGCAGAGGGCGGCGGCGGAAAACCACTCCACAGATCAGGGCGGTTGACTTCCGTGCTGATGGCCTCGAACACGGCCGCCAACTCTGGGGGGGAGAGTTCGTCGAGGTGGCCACTCATCAGGGCCAGACCAAGCCAAAGTTCGTTGTCCCCGCGGAGGGCGGCCACCGTTCGACCGATCTCCGTCGGATCGAGGTCATCCAGACAGCCAAATTGCTGAAGGATTTCCATCAGAGACAGAAACGTCTCCCAATGGCGGTTGGAACGGTGATGAAGCAGTCTCTGACGCTCTTCGATCTCATGTTCCAGCTCCTCCATCCGACGGCGATGCTTCTTGAGCTGCTTGCGATCACCCCAGCGATGGGCGGGATGCTGTTGCTGTTGATCTTCGAGATCACGCACCGAGTGAGCCTGAGCCAGCACCTCTCCGGCCAGGTCGTACTGAGGCGTGGTCATGTCGTGACGACGGGCCATATGAGCCACCGCAAGAGCAAGACCACCACTGGCCTGATCGCCATGACGCAGCTCACCGGCCCGACTCAGGTCCGGTGCTGTCACGCCACTGACCTGAAGGCAGCTCAGTTCAGCGTGGATGCTCACCACCGACTGACAGGGCAGGAGCACCCAGAGGTTGTCGTCCGTGAGACAAAGCAACAGGGGGAACTGACCAGGGCCATCCACCTTGTCGACAATCACCGCCGGCGTGACCCGACCTCGCAGCTGGGGTGATTTCAGGCTGACCAATGTTCCGGTACTCGCGAACTGGAGGGCCATGGTCAGCTCGTTGGCCAGGGTCTCCTCGGCCTGTTGCTGAAGAATCCTCAGCAGGCGGCGCTCTTCGCGCAACCGTCCACGGAGCTTCTCGTACTCCTCAAAATCCTCCCAGGGAATGTCACCGGCAACCCCCTCCAGCTGACCCAGCTGCAGCCGTAACTGCGCCAGCAGATCCTCTTCATCGACAAGATCCAGACCCGCCAGATAGCGACCGAAGCTGCGTTCCACCAAATCGCGGGCCTTGGCCAGGTCATGGCGCTGCAGCAGGTTGAGCACCATGCCGTAGCTCGGGGTGAACTGACTCACCAAGGGATCCGCCGGACTGGTGGCGAGCTGACCCGCTTCGCGCACCCCTTCGAAACGGCTTTGCACGGTGACCACATAACCGCGGGAATCCAGACCACGCCGCCCCGCCCGGCCGGCCATCTGCAGAAACTCACTGCCCATGAGCGGCCGATGGCCTCGCTCCGTGCGCTTGGAGAGCGACGCAATCACGGTGCTGCGTGCCGGCATATTGATGCCTGCGGCCAGGGTTTCCGTGGCAAACACCACCTTGACCAGGCCTTGCTGGAACAGCTCCTCGATCAGCTCTTTCCATGCCGGGAGGACGCCGGCGTGATGGGCAGCAACCCCACGCAAGAGAGCATCGGCATGAATACCGTCACGCACTGCTTCGGGAGAGTTGTCTGTGTAGATCTTGAGCCTGGCGCTGATGCGCAACTGCTCATCTTTCGAGACGAGGCATTGCCCCCCAAGATCACGAACCGCCTTGTCGCAGCCTCGACGGCTGAAAATGAAATAGATGGCGGGGAGCATGTCGCGCTCAGCCATCTGAGCAACCACAAAGCTGATCGGTGGGGCCTCCGGCTGAGGGGGTCGAGTTGGGCGGCCTTTGCGCTTCTGCCCCTTGGGTGCGCGCCAAACCTTGCAGTTGGGATGCAGCCCCGTGCCCGCTTCATTCAGCAGCGGATGCAAACCCTTGGCGCTGCAGAAGCTGAACTGCAACGGAACAGGCCGGTAGTCACTAACCACAAGAGTGGTGGGCCCATGCACTTTTTCGATCCAGTCGGTGAGCTGACCGGCATTGGCAACCGTGGCGGAGAGGGCCAAGAGTTGAACCGGGGGAGGGCAGTGAATGATGGATTCTTCCCAGACCGTGCCGCGCTGGGAGTCATTCATGTAGTGGCACTCATCCAGCACCACGGCTTCAACATCGGCGAGCGGATCATCACTGGCATCCGCTTCGGCATACAGCATGTTGCGGAAGATCTCCGTGGTCATCACCACGATCGAAGCCTCCCGATTCACACTCAGATCCCCGGTCATCAGACCAACGTTCTGGTCGCCAAACTGTTCCCGGAAATCGCGAAGCTTCTGATTGGAGAGGGCCTTCAGCGGAGTTGTGTAAAAGACCTTCTGGCCATGGGCCAAGGCGCGATAAATGGCGTACTCACCCACCAGCGTTTTGCCTGATCCCGTCGGCGCGCTGACCACGACGGAATGTCCCTGATTCAGTGCTGCAATGGCGTCCAGCTGAAAGTCATCCAGCGGAAAAGGAAAGATCGCAGCCGGGTCAAGACCGGACGAAGCTGCTTCTGAGTCCGGCTTGTTCATGGCCCGATCCTAAAGATCGAGCTCAATGCCAGGACTGAGGTGACAGACCCGGTGGACCGGTGCCATGACAGAAGAGTGAATGCGACGACGCCATGGCAGTAACAGGACAATTACGGGACGTCCTGACAGAGGAACGTTTGATCGATGCCCTACGGGGATGTTCCAGCACAGAGGAGCTGATTTCTCTGGAAAAACGGTTGGCTGATGAGCCCGATGCTCCAGCTCTGTTCGACTGGATCTGCAACATGCTGGTGTCCCGTCGACTGTCCCGAGGGTTGGCAGCCCGATTGCTCAGCCAGCTGCATCGCGGGGGTTAGCGGGACTTCTGCGGCGCCACCAACCGGCGAGGGCACTCCCCAGCATGCAGTGCACCACCGCGGAAATGGCTCCAGGGAGCGCCGTGAGAGGACTGACAAAACCACCACTGCGCGCCAGAACCACTGCCAGACCAGAGTTCTGCATGCCCACTTCAATGCTGATGGTGCGTTGCGCCGCCACCGATTCACCTGTCAGCCGGGCAATGAAAAAGCCCAGACCAAACCCTCCCGCGTGCAGCATCAGACAGGCCAGCAAGAGCAGCAGGCCCTGATCCAAAAGCAGCTGGCGCTGACTTCCCACAACACTGGCAACAATCATCACGATGGCGATCACCGAGATCGGTGGCATCACCGGCTCCACCCGCCTTGCGAGTGATGGCAACCCCTGTTTGAGCAATACACCGCAGGCCACCGGCACCAACACCACCTGCAGAACGCGCAACAACAGCAGCCAGCCATTCACCGGCACGTACTGACTCGCCAGCCATTCAGTCAACCGCGGGGTGAACAGCACAGCCGCCAGGGTGCTGAGGCTGGTCATCACCACCGATAGAGCCACATCAGCGCGGGCAATTAATGCCACGACATTGCTTGCGGTTCCCCCCGGACAGCACCCCACCAGAATCAGTCCCACTGCCAGGGGTGCCGGCAAGCGCAAGAGAGCAGCAATGGCCGCGGCCAAGGCGGGCATCACCGCGAATTGGGCTATCACGCCCACCAACGCTGGACGCGGACGCCGACCCACCCGCACGAAGTCGTCAGGGGAGAGTCCAAGACCCATACCAAGCATGATCACCCCAAGCCCCAGGGTGATCCAGATCCCGCTGAACCAGGTGAACAGGCCGGGGTGAACCAGAGCCAGAACCGAGCCCAACAAGGTCCACAACGGGAAAAGCGTCGTGAAGCGCTCCATCGTGACCCCCACCATCGAAACATCCATCCTCACCGCCGGCGGGCACGCAGACTGACGACATGGCAACCCTCGATCCAGCACGGCGCCGCACGATGCACAGCTGGAAAACGGGTCCAGAGAGCTGGACCCTGCAGAGGGATGTGCCCAACCCCGGCGCACCGCTGATCGATCTTGCCAGTAATGACTATCTCGGCCTCAGTCGCCATCCCGACTTGATCGAAGCTGCCACGAAGGCGGTTCGCGACGAGGGAAGCGGAGCCGGTGGGTCGAGGCTTGTG
This sequence comes from uncultured Synechococcus sp., assembly GCA_913042965.1. Taxonomy (GTDB): domain Bacteria; phylum Cyanobacteriota; class Cyanobacteriia; order PCC-6307; family Cyanobiaceae; genus Parasynechococcus. The sequence continues at coordinate 933 of CAJWLE010000031.1, read as the reverse complement.
ACCGGCAGCCGGCCGCGCCATGGACGACTGGAACGCGAGCTTGGGGATTGGCTTAAACGAGATTCAGTCCTGCTTTTCCCAAGCGGTTTTCAAGCCAACATTGCGGCGGTCTGCTGTCTTGCTGATCGTCACACGACTGTTCTGGCAGATCGACTGATTCACCATTCACTGCTTGTTGGGGTCCAGGCCAGCGGGGCTCGGCTGCAGCGCTTTCGGCATAACGACCTGATCGATCTGGAACGCCGGCTCAGCAAGCTCGACTCAGGCCAGGTGTCCGTGCTGGTGATCAGCGAGAGCCTGTTCAGCATGGAAGGCACCAGCCCGGACATGGATGGCCTGGTGGATCTCTGCCAACGCTTCGGAGCCAAGCTGCTGTTGGATGAAGCCCATGCCCTGGGGGTTCTCGGTCCTGAGGGCCGCGGCCTTGGGTTTGGCCGCGGCGGGATCGATCTGATCAGTGGCACCTTTGGCAAGGCTTTTGGCAGTGGTGGCGCCTTCCTGGCCTGCGATGCCGCGCTGGGCGACAAGCTGCTGCAATCCAGTGGCGCCTTTCGGTACACAACCGCTCTCGCCCCAGCGCTGGTTGGCGCCGCACAGGCCGCCTTGGACCTGATTCGCTTGAATCCCAGTTGGGGGGAAAAGCTGATTCAACGCAGTGGCCAGTGGCGTGCTGCACTCAAGGCAGCAGGCTGGCAACGACCCGATGGAAGCGGGCAGGTCTTGCCTGTGGTGATCGGTGCCGATCGTGCTGCACTGGAAGCCCAGGCGGAGCTGGAGCAGGGAGGTCTGCTGGCTGTTGCGATCCGGCCTCCCACCGTGCCCGAGGGCACAGCCCGACTCCGATTGGTGTTGAGGCGTGACCTGCCGGAGGAGACGCTGGACCGCTTACTGCAGATGCTTCCCAGCCGATGAGGCAAGTGATCGCAGCACATG
>CAJWLE010000030.1:0-14144 GCA_913042965.1 uncultured Synechococcus sp. | reverse complement strand
GGCCCTCTGCAGCGAGCCGATCCTGGAGGACGCCTGGGAGCCATCCACGCGGGCTAGCAGCGTTCCTTCGGCGTTGGTTTCGAGTCGGGCCCTGGCCAGCTCCGGCCTGCCAGGCCGCCGTACCAGCGGGTCGGCCAGTTCAACCTTCACGCGGGGAAACAGCTCCGGTTCGCTCTGGCCTTCCTGGATCTGCAGGGCCGGCCAGAGCAGTTGCAACGCCGTGATTGCTGCCGCAACCGGATTGCCCGGCAGTCCAAAAAATGGAACGCCATCCCCAATCGTGCCGAAGGCGAATGGGCGTCCTGGGCGTAGGAACAGTTTCCAGAAGTTCACCGTTCCCAGCTCACTCACCAGGGATCGGATCCAGTCGGTGTCGCCGGCGGAGACGCCGCCGGTGCTGACCACGACATCGCAGTCGGTGGCCAGTTCAAGCAGGCTGCGGCGCAGGGCATCGGGCTGATCCGCCACCACCCTTCTCTGGGTGACCGACTGTCCAAGGGATCGCAGCATTGTGTCCAGCAGCGTTCCGTTGCTTTCCCAGATCGCACCGGGGTGTCGCGCTGAGCCCGGTGGCACGAGTTCATCACCGCTGATCAGCAGTCCAATCCTGGGTTTCACCACAAGTTGCAGTTCTGCGATCCCACAGCCGGCGAGGCGTCCCAGATCGGCGGCCTCCAGCCGCTGGCCTGCCGCCAGAAGCAGATCTCCCGGCCGACATTCCTCGTCTTCGGGTCGAATCCAAGAACGATGAGAGGCTTCTTTCACCAGGCGAAGGGTTGACCCTTCCACAGCCACAAGTTCCTGAGGCAGCACCCAGCCGGCACCGTCCGGTAATGGAGCTCCCGTGAGGATTCGAATGGCTTGGCCGCTGGAGAGCGCAGCATGGAAGGGTTGGCCGGCAGCCGAGCGGCCCATCAGCTGCCAGCTGTCGCCGATGTTGGGCTGGCTGGTCTGCCCCAGGGCGTAGCCATCCATGACCGAGGCTCGGAAACCCGGTACGGCTGCGGGGGCCATCAACGCCGATGCATTCACGCGGCCGAGGGCTTCGTGCAAGGGCAGCGTGATGATCGCCTCGATCGGTTGGATCGCTGCCAGAACCCGTTGACGGGCGTCCTCCAGGGGTAGCCCCTCCTTGCCATAGGGCTCAGCGTTTCCAGACACCGTTACGACCTCCCTCTTTGGACTGAAGCTGCACCGCTTCGATCGTCATGGCTGGATCAACGGCCTTGAGCATGTCGTAGAGCGTCAGCAGTCCGACGGATACGGCGGTCATCGCTTCCATCTCCCCACCGGTGCTTCCGGTGGTGCGGCAGCAGCAGCTCAGGCTCAGTCCCGGCAGGGTTGGATCCGCTTCGATGGCAACGTCCATGCCGCTGAGAGGAATGGGGTGGCAAAGAGGAATCAGTTCCCAGGTGCGCTTGGCTGCCTGGATGGCGGCCACGCGGGCCACTGCAAGCAGATCGCCCTTGGGGGTTTCACCGCGTTGGACCATCTCGAGGGTGGTGGCTTCCATTCGGATGGCGCCACTGGCATGGGCTTCCCTGCGTGTGGCTGGTCGATCACCGACCTCCACCATGTGGACTTCGCCCTGACGGTTGAGGTGACTTAATTCATCCGGCATCAGATCAGCGACACCGCCCCGCTGGCGAGGTCGAAGTAACTGACCACCAGTTTCATCGCACCATCGGCCTTGGCCTGGCGCAGGGTGTCGCTTTGTTGAAGCAGCTGTTCGGCGGTTCCGAGCGCATTGCGTTTCACAGCTTCTGCAAGGCTGCTGCTGCCAACGACCTGCTGACGGATCGGGGCGACCAGTTGTTCAAGGGAAGGGGTCAGCGATGCCTCGTTCATGGCAGCTTGAACGGCCCCGCAACCGCTGTGACCCATCACCATCACCAACGGTGTGTTGAGCACACTGACGCTGTACTCGATCGAGGCGACGGCTTCGGTGAAGGCGGTGTTGCCGGCACTGCGAATCACAAACAGCTCACCAGGAGTCGTATCGAACACCCAGGCGGGAGACACGCGGGAGTCGGCACAGGTGAGAACGGTGGCCCAGGGCTGTTGATGTTCAGCCAGAGCTCCCGGCGGATTAAAGCAACGTTGAAGGTGATCGATCCGGCTCAGGTTGGCCTCCGGATCGTTCTTGGCCGCCTGCCAAGCGGAGCGAAAGCGGCCGTTGCCATCCATCAGCGCCTGCAGTGGATTGTCCGGGGCGCAGAAGCTGGTTTCGTCCGCTGCCACGGGTCGTGGCCGGAGCAAAGCCGCCAGGGTGAAGGCCGAAGAGGCGTTCAGCAGCTGGCGACGACGCATAGACATGGCGGCACCCTATGCACACCGGCCGCCATCAAGCCGATCAACGGTCGCTCAGAGGAGCCCAGAGGGTGGCTTCGGAGCCGACGACGGGTGTCACGATCGGGTCTGCGTTCCCCACGGTTACTGGAGCTTGGGAGGGGGCGGTCGCCATCACATCTGGCTGAGCCAGGGGGGCCCAGAGCGTGGCGGGGCTGGCGATCACTGGTTCCACAGCGGCGACGCCTGCGGGCACGGAGGCGGTTTGGCTGCGCACCAGCTGCACAGCGAGCGAGCCGACGATGAAAGCGCCGAGGAATCCAGCGGCGATGGTGATCGGACTGCGACCGGCCGCGGACGAGGTGCTGCTTGTCACGACAGAAACTCTTTAAACAGAACTTCAGTATGGAAAGCTTGTGTGCGAATCGCTACTGAATGGAGCAAAACCGGTATCAGAATTAACGGTTTGTACAACATTCATGAGGCCGAAGTGGCCCGTGTTGAGAGTTTCTGAGGCCACCCAGCCATGGCTCATACCAAGCAACATTCCGAGGGAGATGGCGAAGCGCAACGGTCTGAATTTGTAACAACGTGAACATCGCTGTTTTGCCGGTTCCGGGTTGTCATCATTGACACCATTCAGGTATCTGGTTGATGGCCAGTTCAATGCAATCCGCCAGCCATTGTTTTGATTTCGAGCAAGATTTCATCGGTAATTGGCGTTGTATTCCGCTCTGTGTGCGCCGCAAACTTGACCTCAGCGGTGTGAAGCTGAAGCTCGATCATTGGCTGGCCCTGACCCAGGACCAACGCCAGCAGCTGGTGGACTGGCCTGATACGCCCGATGCTCTCCACGACTTGCGGGACCACCTGCGCCAGCGCACGGCGTCGATGCCCTCGGGATGCGTGAAGGATCTGCCGCCCTCAATCTCTGCTCCCTGGCAGCAGGCCGATCACCTTCCGCCTGATGTGGCTGATGCGGCTGCAGCCCGTGGTGTGACTCTCACGCCGACGCACTGGCGGGGCATCCGCGAGTTGGATCGTTTCGCCCTCTGCAAACTGGTGCGGCCAGGGCACGATCATCACAACCTGACCGCAGCTTTCAGCGAAGTGCTGGGGTGAGCAGGCGTCGCAGGGCGTCCAGTCGCCCCTGTTCCTGCTCAACGGGCTTCACCACCGACACCGCAGGCGCCACGATTACGGCGCAGGCCTTCAACTCAGGTTGCTTGGAGACGGGGCAGGCGCCGTCGTGCATCAGCGTGTTGGCTTCGCAGGCCTTCTCTTGGGTGAAGCCCCAGTGCATCGGCAGAAAGACTGAGCCACGCCGGATGCGGTCAGTCACCTTCACCTTGGCGGTGAGGTGGCCGCGGCGTGAGCTGATGGCGGCCAACCCTCCGTTATCGACTTTCAAATCCTGCGCATCAGCGGGGTGAATCTCCAGCAGCGGCTCGGGATGCTGTTTCATCAGGCGCTCCACTTTCCCGGTACGGGTCATCGTGTGCCACTGCCCCAGATAACGCCCCACCGTGAGCACCAGTGGATAGGTGTCGCAGGGTGGTTCCGTCAGGCCCAGCGGTTGGTCGGTGCTGAAGCGTGCACGGCCACTGGGGGTGGGAAAGATGTGGTCGGTGTAAAGCCGTTTGGCCGCCGTGGCCGGTGTGCTCCCGCTGGGGTAGGGCCACTGCTGAGGGCCTGCTTCACTGAGCAGTTCATGGCTGAGACCGCTCACGTCGCAGAGGCGTCCATGGGTCAGCTGTGCGAACTCGTCATAGACCTCCGCAGCGGACTGGAAGCTGAACTGTTCGGAGTAGCCCAGGCGGCGTCCCACCTCGGCGAACACCTCCCAGTCCGGTCGGCTTTCACCAAAGCGACGTCGGTATGCCGGGCAATAGGTGACGCGACGTTCGGAGTTGGTCATGGCCCCGGCTTTCTCGCTCCACTGGGCTGCCGGCAGCAGCAGATGGGCGTAGTGGGACGTTTCTGAATCGGCGTAGGCCTCGCTCACCACCACGAGAGGGCAGTTGCCGATGGCAGCTTTGACCCGATCCAGATCCGGCATGCTCACCAGTGGGTTGGTGGCCGCTACCCACCAGAGATCGAGTTCACCGCGTTCCATCGCTTCCACCTGCTGCCAGGCCGCCAGTCCTGGCTTGTCGGAGATGCGACCGTCGGGGAGTTTCCAGGCGCTTTCAACCTCAAGCCGGTGGTCTGCATTGACCACCGTTCGGTACCCCGGCAGCAGATGCGCCAAGCCTCCGGCCTCGCGGCCGCCCATGGCGTTGGGTTGGCCCGTGAGCGAGAAGGGGCCAGCTCCTTCCTTGCCAATCTGACCGGTGAGCAGGTGCAGGTTGATCAGCCCTTGCACCACGGCCGTTCCTTCGCGGCGCTGGTTGACACCCATCGACCAGAGGCTGAGCACCTTCTGGCGCCGATGGAAGAGGGCGGCGACCTCCCGCAGGCGTTTTTCGGGGATGTTGCAAAACAGGGCCACACGCCGTGGCGTCCAGCGGGCCGCCACGTCAAAAAAAGCGTCGTAGTGCTCGGTGTGGTCGTCGATGAAGGCGGGATCCTGCCCGTTCTCGCGCAGCACAAGGTGAGCGATGCCGTGCAGGAGTGCCAGGTCGCTGCCGGGCGCGATCGGCAGGTGGATGTCTGCGGCCTTGGCGGTGTCGGTGCGGCGTGGGTCGACCACCACGATCGTGATGCTGCCAGGGTTGCGCTTCTTGCGTTTCAGTAACCGCTGGAACAGCACCGGGTGGCATTCGGCGGTGTTGGTGCCGATCAGGAAGGCCACGCTGCAATGGTCGAGGTCCTCATAGCTGCAGGGAGGGCCATCGGAGCCGAGGCTGCGGGTGTATCCGGCCACGGCGGAGCTCATGCACAGCCGCGAGTTGGCATCGAAATTGTTGGTGCCTAGAGCGCCTTTGAGCAGCTTCTGGGCCAGGTAGTAATCCTCTGTATGGAACTGCCCGGAGCCATACATGGCAATGCCATCAGCGTTGCCCCGGCGGGCCATGCTGGTTTGAATTTGATCCGTGATCCGCTCGAGGGCTTCGTCCCAGCTGATCGGTGCGAAGTCGTCGCTGATCTTGGTGCGGAACAGGGGTTGCCGCAGGCGGCCCTGGGCCAGGGTTTCGCCCACGGTGGCGCCCTTGATGCACACCTGTCCAAGGTTGGAGGGGTGCTGGCGGTCGCCGCGAGCGGTCCACATCGGGTTGCCCTCCGCATCACGTTTCACGGCTTGACCCTTCACCGCCGGAGGGAGCAGTTCCAGACCGCAGCCAACGCCGCAGTAAGGGCACTGGCTGCGCACGCTGCGGGGAGTGTCTGTCATAGGAGCTGCAGCAGAAACAAAAATCCCGGAGCGGAAGCTCCGGGAGAACCAACAGCGGCAATCGCTGCAGGAGGAGAGATCAGGCCGTTTCGCCTTCGTGCAGTTCGGCGAAGGAACCCTTGGGTTCCTTGAGGAAGAAGAAGCAGAAGAAAGCCACGATCAAACCAGCGACGCCCAGGATCTGGAAGAAGGCGCTGTTGGATGCTGCGATCACCTCGGGAGTGGGTTCGCCACCACCGCCCATCCACATCGGCAGGAGACTGAAGATGGTGAGGTAGGTCACAGCGCCGACGTTGCCGTAGGCGCCCACGAGGCCAGCCACCTGCCCGGTGACACGACGCTTCACCAGCGGCACCAGCGCAAAGGTGGCGCCCTCACCCGACTGGACGAAGAAGGAGGCCAGCATGGTGATCACAACGGCCACGAAAATGCCGCTCGTGCCGGAAAAGGTGCCCGGCTTGATCATGCTCATCACCAGATAGCCCACACCGAGACCGGCGGTGAGGAAGCCCATCGTGTTCTTGCGGCTGCCGACCCGGTCGGAGATCAGACCGCCGGCAGGACGCGCCACCAGGTTCACGAAGGCGAAGCAGGACGCCAGGATTCCGGCGGTTGCCTTCGGCAGATCGAAGGTGGTTTCAAAGAAGGTGGGCAGCATCGACACCACGGCCAGTTCGGAGCCGAAGTTGACGATGTAGGTGAGTTCAAGGATCGCCACCTGGCGGAACTCGTAGCGGTCTTCCTTGGGATAAACCTTGGTGCCGAGGATCAGCTCGCGGTTGGTGCGGATGATTCCCCAGGTCTGGAAGGCGAACCAGACAGCCACTGCGCCAAGGGCCAGGGGATAGGTGGCGGCCGTGAGGAAGCCAACTTTCGAAAGGCGCCAGCAGAGAACGCAGAGGATGGCCGCGAATGGCACGTTCATGCCCAGCAGACCCCAGAAGTCGCGCATGGAGGTGACTTCCAGGCCGGCGGTCTTTGCTGGCCGCTGGTAGGTCTTGCCGGGAGGGGTGTCGGAGACGTTGAAGAAGTAAAAGAAGCCGTAGGCAGCGGAAACGAGGCCGGTGAGGGCGATCGCACCGCGCCAGTTGAGAACCGCGCCGCTGGGCAGTTCAAAACCGCCGGAGAAGGAAAGGAAGCCTGCGAGGGCCACCATGGTGAGGGCGGAAAAGGCGGAACCAAAGTTGCCCCAACCGCCGTAAATGCCTTCAGCCAGGCCGATTTCCTTGGGAGGGAACCACTCAGCAACCATGCGGATGCCGATCACGAAGCCGGCACCGACAATCGAGAGCAGAAGTCGAGCTACCACCAGCTGGTTGAAGTCCTGCGCGGAGGCAAACAGCAGGCAGGGGATGGCTGAAAAAACCAGGATTGCGGAATAGGTGAGCCGGGGTCCGAATTTGTCCAGCAGCATGCCGATCAGCACACGGGCCGGAATCGTGAGAGCCACGTTGCAGATGGCCACGGTGCGGATCTGACCGACGGTCAGACCTAGATCCGCTTTAACGGTGGTGGCCAATGGGGCCAGATTGAACCAGACCACGAAGGTCAGGAAAAAAGCGATCCAGGTGAGGTGAAGGGTTCGATACCTCCCCTGGAACGACCAGAGGTCGCCAAGCATTGGGGGAATAAGAGTGAGCCGCGGGCTTCAGAAAAAAGCGCCCGGGGGTGGCGAAACGGTCGGAAAGAAGATCCGTTTGACCCGCGCAGTTAATCAATCAGCGCGCCCTGTTGTTGGTTGGCATGGTTACCAATTTGATGATTGTTGTGCTCTTCCGGACATCAATTCGGGTGATGTCGTTGATGAGTTTTTGTTGTTGGTTTTGATTCGGTAGCGATTGCGACCGTCGGGCAACAAGGTGCTTTGAATAGTGAGAGCTAGCGAGTTGATGTTGTGCGCCGTCATCGACTGTCTGTTTGTGTGCTCAGTGGTGGCAACAGCCGGCGGATGGGGCAGGACAAAGCGCTTCTGGCGCATCCGAGTGGCGGTGTTTGGCTCACAGCTCTGGTTGAGCAGTTGCGTCCCCTCGGTCTGCCCATCCGTGTTTTGACCCGGCATCAGGCCCATGACGTGCTGTTGAAGGATCAGTCGGTGGTGACCGTGCTTCAGGAGCCGCCTCCCTGGGCGGGGCCGCTTCAAGCCTTGGCCCGAGTTCTGCCAGCGGTCTCCGGTGAGGCTTTGTTAGTGCTCCCCGTGGATATGCCGTGCCTCAGCACGGATGTGTTTGAGCAGTTGATTGAGGCCTGGCAGCTACGGCCTGAGCTTGTGGCGGTTGCCCACGATGGCGATCGCCTCCAGCCATTGCTTGCCGTGATTCCCACGGGTTCGCCCTTTCAGCCCGTGCTGGTCGAGCAACTGCAAGCCGGGAGGTATCGCTGGCTCGATTGGCTGAGCCGCGTGCCGCATCATCCTGTTCATCTCCCGGCTGCAGCCATGGTCAATGCCAATCGTCCTGAGGATCTGGCAGCGTTGACTTCATGATCTCCACGGCAGCGGTTGTTGATCAAAGGGCCCGAACACTGGGAGTGTTGCGGCTCTCTTTGACTGCCCGCTGCAATCTGGATTGCTCTTATTGCCGCCCTGATGCAGCGGATCCACCGGGATTGATGACCCTGGATCAGCAACTGCGGCTGATTCGTGTTGCGGCGACTCTCGGTGCCCACACGTTGCGACTCACCGGTGGTGAGCCCCTTCTCAGTCAACGCCTTCTGCCGCTGTTGGAGGCGGTCAGCCGAGGTCGGTCGACCCCTGGAGACCCCATGAGGGGGTTGCGCCACATTGCTCTGACCACGAACGGTGTTCTGTTGACGCCGAACCGAGCCAGGCTTCTGAGGGCTGCCGGCCTGGATCGAATCACGATCAGCCTCGATGCTGTGGATGGATCCGTGGCCGCTCGTATGGCCGGCCTGCGTGGGGGACAAGCTGCGGGCGAGCGCCTGGTGCGGCAGGTGATTGATGGAGTGATGTCAGCGAAGTTGGCGGGGTTTGTTGCCGAGCAGGGGGAGATCAAGCTCAATGCCGTCATCAAGAAAGGGGAAAACGACACTCAGTTGTTGCCGTTGGCGGCCCTGGCGCGGCGTTATGGGCTTGAACTGCGGTTGATCGAATACATGGATGTGGGCAACCGGAATGGTTGGGTTGCCGATCAGGTGTTGCCAGCAGCTGAGATGGTGCGGCTGATCCAGGCCCGTTGGCCCCTGCAGCCCTTGGGCCGCGATTCCGGTGCGACGGCAAATCGCTGGCGCTTTACCGATGACCGAGGCGGTCTCGGTGTCATTGCCTCGATCAGTGAGCCGTTCTGTGGCGACTGCAACCGTCTGCGGATCACGGCCGATGGTCAGGCCTTCACATGCCTGTTCGCCTCCGAAGGTGCCGACCTCAAGCCTGTTCTCGACAACACCGCGGCGTTGCAGCAGCGGATCGCTGGTCTCTGGCTGCATCGCAGCGACCGCTACAGCGAGGAACGCCATCACCATCTTCCTCGTTCTTCCCATGCCGAGATGGCCTATCTGGGTGGCTGAACCGTTGTCGTCGCGACTGTTTTTACGGCTCAACGTCGGTACAACCCTTCCAGAATTCAGGCCCTGATCCGGCCCTGTGGGCATGTTCGAACTGCTCCCTTATGAGCGATTTCGCGACACCCCATCGGTTCGTTTTTTCGACGTCACCATCGATACGTCGAATGCCAGGGATCTTGTGATCCACACCGGCCCAGCGGTGAGCCCCCCGAATGACTCAAAAACCGGTGCCTGGCAGTTTTATCTGCATCCCCATCAGGAAGACAATCTGCTGGCGGTCAGCGGAGGCCGCACCTTTTACCTCGTCAATCTGGCCTGGGAGAAGCCATTTCATATTGTTCGTCTGGACAGTGGTGGGGACATCCTCCGGATTCCTACCGGCACCTTTCACCGCTCCATTTCCGATCCCGATGGATCGGTGGTGCTGAACCAGGCCGTGCGTGAGCCAGGGGTATCGCTGGAGCGCGAATTCCGTGTTTACAACAGTGCCCGCATCCCAGCGTTGATGAGAGCAACCCTCACTTCGTCCCCGAAACCCCTACTCCATGGTGTTGAGCCTGTTCTTCAGGCTGCTTGAATCAAATTGGCGTCTGTCTCCATCGGGGTTATTGGCTCTTCATTGACCCCAATGCTCCAGTTCAGATCGCTGCTGGTGCCGGGTGGGCCAGTGAAGCTGCCACTCACCGCGGCGGTTAGTTCCGGCTTCGAGGAGGTGGCCAGCACCACGTAGCGCTCATTGATTTCGCGTCCCGCACTGGGGTCAAAGCCGCGCCAGCCTGCTCCTGGCAGGTAAATCTCTGCCCAGGCATGTAGGTCGTACTGCTCTGGGGCTGGTTGCTGCAACTGATAGCCGCTCACAAACCGGGCCGGCAGACCTACAACCCGGCAGCAGACCACCATCAACATGGCGAGGTCACGGCATGAGCCAATTCGTTCCCGCAGAGTGCGTCCCGCTGGCCATGCCGGCCCCACATGGCGCTGGGTGTATTTGACGCGATCTTGAATAAGTTCCAGTAAGTGATGGAGGAAGGCCAGCATTTGTTGATTGCAGCCCAACAGCGCTTCCTGTGTGAGATCGATGGCAGAGGGTTCGTGTTGTCCATTGGGGAGCCAACCTTCTAGGGCTCCAAGCAGATCGCTATTCAGCCGGCCACGTGGGTAGGGCAAAGGTGGTTCCATGCCATCGAAACAAAAATGCAGCGATGGCGCTGGTCGTGTTTCAACCAGACTGGTCGCCTCGAAGATGAGCTTGTTGGTGTCGCCAATGAAGCTCAGCTTCTGGATCTCATCGCCACTTGCTGCTAGCAATTCGCTGCTTCGCTGCGGTTGCGGAAGCACGGTCAGCTGATGCTCAAGTAACCGCTGAAAACCTTGTCCCCGAGGTTTAAGGCAAAGCCTCTGCTCACCAAGGGTCACTGGTGCGTCGTAGCAGTAGGTCAGGCGGTGAACGATTCGAGCGCGCATGCGTGTTCAGCTTGGTTGGATCGGTGGTCGGCGCTTGTGAAGTAGCGGTGCTGGATCAGGACATGCAGCCTGTTGATGTCTCGCTGCAGTTGATCAATGGCTTCATGCAGCCCTGATTCGATCAGGCTGTCGATCCGCACATAGCTCCATCGGGCTAGGAGTTGACCGCGCAGGCAGTCAAGATCATCCGGCGGGCCTTGAACCGGTTGGGTCTGAATCTGTTGAAGGGTGTCGCTGATGCCTTGGAGACAAAAGCGGACCGATCGGGGAAAGATTGGATCAAGCAGTAGGAAGCGGGCAACGGACCTGGGATTAATCGCCTGCTGCATGCTTTGGCGATACATCTGATAAGCGCCGACCGAACGAAGCAGGGTGATCCACTGCAGTTCATCCAGCACTCCGCCCACATCCTCCGGCCTTGGCAATAAAAGGAAGTACTTCACATCCAGAATCCGCGAGGTTTTGTCGGCCCGTTCGATCAGGCGACCCAGCTGGCTGAAAAGCCAACTCAGGTCGCGACTAAGGGTGGCGTCTGTGATCCCATAAAAAATCTGGCAACCTTTCCGGATAATTCGCAGCTGTTCCTGCACCGGCTCGCTCCAGATCGCTTCGCCGTCCTGCAGGCTCCAGTGCAGGTCATTGATCTGCTCCCACATTTCCGTTGTTATGACGTCACGGATTTGGCGCGAGTTTTCGCGTGCCATGGCGATGCAGCTCACGATGCCGTTGGGATTTTTCCGATCAAGCAAGAGAAAATGCAGCACATCCCGTGGAGTCGCTGCTGGGTAGCTCTTATCGAAACTGCCGCGATCGCCGGTTGCCTCCACCAGAGGCAGCCAGGGTTCGGCGCTGCCGGGTGGACAGTCGAGCGCCATTGCTTCGCTCACCTCCAAGAAGCGGGAGATGTTTTCAGCTCGTTCGAGATAACGGTTGATCCAATAAAGGGAGTCAGCGACCCGGCTCAACACGGAACGAACTCCTTGGGTTGTTTTGCGATCACGGGCTGTTCATCCACGATCCAGGTGTCCTTGCAACCACCTCCCTGAGAGGAGTTCACAACCAGAGACCCTCGCTTGAGAGCAACCCTTGTCAGTCCACCGGGGCTGATCCAGGTATCGCGGCCTCGCAGCACATAGGGCCTCAGGTCCACATGGCAGGGGTAGAGCTCTCCTTCGCTTAGTGAGGGCACGGTGGAGAGCTGCAGCATTGGCTGTGCGATGAAATTGCGGGGGTTCGCTCGGATCTTGGCGTCGAAATCAGCGATCTCTGAGCGGCTGGCCTGGGGGGCGATCAGCATTCCGTAGCCGCCGGCTTCTGAAACCGACTTGACTACAAGTTCCTCGAGGTGTTCCAGCACGTAGCGGCGGTCGTCCTCCCGGGCGCAGAGGTATGTGCGCACGTTCTCAATGATCGGTTCCTCGTTGAGGTAGTAGCGGATCATTGCGGGCACGTGGGCGTAGATCAACTTGTCGTCGGCGATGCCAGTGCCTGGGGCATTCGCGATCGAAACCCTTCCTTCGCTGAGAACGTCGATTAATCCTGGAACCCCAAGCATCGAGTCGCTACGGAAAACATGGGGATCGAGGTAGTCGTCGTCGATGCGTCTGTAGATCACGTCCACCGTTGAGAGGCCGTTGGTGCTGCGCAGCCATACGCGGCCTTCTTCACAGATCAGATCCCGACCCTCCACAAGGGGAATGCCCATTTGCTGAGCTAAGTAGCTGTGCTCGAAATAGGCACTGTTAAACACGCCTGGCGTGAGAATCACCGCACGGGGACTGTCGCTCCAGGGCGCTAGTTCCTGCAGGGTTCGCAGCAGATGGGAGGGGTAGTCATCGATCGGCTGCACCGTTCGCCCTGTGAATAGGCTGGGAAAGAGCCTTTTCATGACTCGCCGGTTCTCAAGGAAGTAGGCCACTCCAGAGGGGCAACGAAGGTTGTCTTCCAAAACTCGCCAGGTGCCTTGGCCATCTCGGATGAGATCGAGTCCGGAAATGTGACACCAACGATTGAGGGGCAATGTCAGACCCTGTAGTTGGGGGCGCCATCCGGAGGAGCTTTCCACGTCCTCTCTAGGGATCACTCCGTCGCCAATGATTTTTTGCGCTCCGTAGACGTCGGCCAGAAAGCAGTCAATCGCTTCGAGGCGTTGCTTCAGGCCTTTGTTCAGAATGGCCCACTCACTTCTGCTGATTAGGCGGGGTAGCGGGTCGAAGGGAAGGATGCGCTCGCTGCCGTTCTGGCCGGAATCATTGAGGCGGAATGTTGCTCCGAGCCGGCGCAGCAAATGACTGGCTGAGGCATGGCTGCGGTTCAGTTCCTGCAATCCAATCTGTGAGAGCGATGTCAATAAAGGGTCAAGATCAGCGCGCGGGTCTCCCGTTCTGTTGCAGAAATATTCGTCGTAGCCGACCGATGATTTGTAGTCGGTAAACATCCAAAAGCTTCGTCGTATTGCCATCCAAAACTTCGACACCCTCATCCTCTGGTTGTAGTTGATACGTATTCAACAATTTGTAGTGGCGAGGTGTTAGTTGCGTGATTGTTGGGTATCGGTGAGTACCTTAATAGGATGTCTGTGCTGCATCGGACGCATCTCTTGTTGACAGAACAGCGCGATTTCCGCGTGCTTCGCTGCGGACGAATGGCATTGGGCTCACCTGATCTGTGCCCTGGGGGGCACTGTCACCGTGGCACCGCTGGTCATAATTATGTGTAGCCATTTCTATTGGCGTCACCGACAGTTTCGAATGTGCGCTGCAGCGGCTCTCTCCCTTCATCGTGGGATTGCCTGGGTTCGCTGAGCTGATAGTGGAGCTGGGGATGGGGAAAATAGGCGGTTTTCGGAACGACCAGGATTGAATGGAATGCTTTTAATTGGTTGCCGTCAAGATCGAACCGTACATTCCCAATCAACGTTAAGCCCGGCGCAACGAGCATCAGCCACCAGAGTGGTCATGCAGGCATCTTCAAAAGCAGCCTGGCTGTTGAGCAGCGCGTCCCATTCCGTTTTCGGAAAGTGGGTTTGAAGCCAGAACACAGCATGAACACTGTTTGGAACCAGTTGGATCAATCCAGGTTCAATCTGCTTTGCAATCAGATCCACAAGCCAGCGGATATCTATCAATATTTCAGCTGGCTTGGTGTTGATTGGCTGTTCTAATGGCTACGAATTGAGCTTTGGCTCATCGGCTGTAGCGGACTCCGCGGTAGGTGAGCTGAACTTGCGGCACATGAGCTTGGGCTTCAGCCTGGCGGGACTGATAAGTGTGGCGGCGATAGGTGAGCTGAACCAGCGGCTTCTGGTTGCCGCTTGTGTTCTGCGTGTAGGCCTGGCCGCGGTAGAGAAGTGTGGTCATGGTGTGTTCAATCAAGCAGGCTCAGGTCCCCGTTCCATGGCCTGAGTCGGACTGCGCTCCGCCTGGAAACGGAGTGAACGTTGTGTAGCAACGGCTACATCTTTATTATTTACGCCTGTTGTCGTGATTCGTCGTTCAGGCCGCTACATATTTGGAAAACTTTTCGATTTAATTTCTCT
>CAJWLE010000029.1:0-14184 GCA_913042965.1 uncultured Synechococcus sp. | reverse complement strand
GGCAGGGGTGGGTCGGGTGCTGGAGGAGCCGATCGTGCGGGTGCTTCACCAGGGATCCGTGGCGGCGGAAGTGCCGGCCACTGCCCTTGCGGATGACACACCGATCGAGAAGCACGCACTCTTGGAGGAGCCCCCCGCTGATCTTCAGGAGCTGTGGAAATGGCGTGAACAGCAGTTGCCTGAACTCACGGATCCTGGTGCGGCTCTCCTCCGCCTTTTGGACGACCCCACCATTGCAAGCAAGCGTTGGGTTCACCGTCAATACGACCAGCAGGTTCTGGCCAACACAGTGGTGTCCTCCGGTGCTGCTGATGCCGCAGTGGTGCGGCTCAGGCCTCAGCAGGGAGACGGATCCCTTTCCAGCTCAAAGCGGGGTGTGGCCGCAACAGTCGACTGCCCCAACCGTTGGGTGGCCCTTGATCCCGAACGCGGTTCCCAGGCGGCTGTCGCTGAAGCGGCCCGCAACCTCAGCTGCGTCGGTGCGGAACCTCTGGCGGTAACGGACAACCTCAATTTCCCGTCTCCGGAGACACCGAAGGGCTTTTGGCAGCTGGCCATGGCGTGTCGTGGGATCTCAGATGCCTGTCGCGCCCTGAATACACCGGTCACCGGTGGGAACGTTTCCCTCTACAACGAAACCAAGAGGCCTGATGGCACCGTTCAGCCAATTCACCCAACACCTGTGATCGGCATGGTGGGTGGTGTTGACGATATTGCGCAGGTGACTGGGCTGGGCTGGCGTCAGCCGGACGACCCGCTCTATCTGATCGGGGTTCCGCCTAGCGATCTCGATGATCCCTGCTTGGGTCTTGCCGGTAGTGCGTATCAGGTGCAATGCGTCGGTTTTCTGGCTGGTCGTCCTCCGCAGACAGATCTGGTGCGTGAGGCGGCGGCTGGACAACTGGTCCGGGAAGCCATCCGCCAGGGTCTGCTCGCATCAGCCCACGATTGCAGCGAGGGAGGTCTGGCAGTGGCATTGGCGGAATCTTCGATCGCTTCGGATTGGGGAATCGATGTGAAGCTCAGCACGGGCCACGCTCGTTTGGACCGAGTGCTCTTCGCCGAAGGTGGTCATCGGTTCATTGTGTCGGTGAAAGCCGAACAACAGTCGGGATGGGATCGGTTGATTCGTTCCAAACCTGACCTCAAGGTGACTCACATCGGTGCGGTGTCGGATCAGATGCGCTTCACCATTCAATCCGGAACAGAGGTGCATCTGGATCTCGAGCTCGAAGCATGCCGATCGGCGTTCAGTAATGCTCTTCCCCGACGGATTGATTCCGATTGATGAGGTTTTGAATCTGCCTTTGGTATCAGCCAGGGTTATCACTTTTCTATTTTTTTGTCAACGGATTCATCATGTGCGGCATTATCGGAATGTTCTGTGTTGAAGCGGCTAATCAGCAGATCTATGACAATCTGCTGCTGCTTCAGCACCGGGGTCAGGATTCAGCTGGCATCGTCACGATGGATCGCCATACTTTTTATTCACATAAGGAACGGGGGCGTGTTCGGGAAGCTTTCAGAACACGTGATATGCGAAAACTGCTCGGGAATGCCGGCATTGGTCATGTGCGTTATGCCACCCGTGGTGCCGCTGCTGCTGAAGGAGAGGTGCAACCGTTTTATGTCAACGCTCCTTACGGCATCAGTTTTGTTCACAATGGCAATCTGACCAACACCCATCAGATTGAACAGGATCTTTTCAAGATCGATCGACGCCATACCAATTCCACCAGTGATACGGAGATGCTGGTGAATGTTCTGGCAACAGAGATTCAGTCGCAGATCACCAGCAGTGATCTCACACCCGATCAATTATTCAACGCGGTGGCATCTCTCCACCAACGGGTGGAAGGGTCCTATGCAGCGATTGCGTTGATTGCTGGTCACGGCATGCTGGCTTTCAGAGATCCCTTCGGAATCCGCCCTCTGATTCTGGGTTGTCGCACATCAGAAAAGGGGCGTGATGAATGGATCGTTGCCAGTGAATCGCTGGTGATTGAAAACAGTGGTTATGAGATTATTCGTGACGTGAATCCGGGTGAGGCGGTTTTCATTGATGCCGATTCCAATTTGCATCAGCGGCAATGTGCTGATTCACCACGTTTGATTCCATGCGCTTTTGAGTATGTCTATCTGGCACGGCCTGATTCGGTGATGAATGGTATTTCTGTGTATGAATCACGGTTGAGAATGGGTGATCGTTTGGCGGAAACAATCGCCGCTGCACTTCCCGCAGGTGATATCGATGTGGTGATGCCGATCCCAGATTCGGCACGACCTTCCGCCATGCAGGTTGCTCAAAAACTTGGTTTGGAATATCGGGAGGGTTTTTATAAGAATCGCTATGTTGGTCGAACCTTCATTATGCCTGGCCAAGCAGAGCGTAAAAAGTCTGTTCGTCAGAAGCTGAATGCGCTCGGAACTGAATTTGCTGGCAAGAATGTGCTGATTGTCGATGATTCAATCGTTCGAGGAACAACCTCCCGGGAAATTGTTCAGATGGCACGTTCAGCTGGTGCCAATAAAGTCACCTTTACATCGGCTGCTCCTCCGGTTCGCTTCCCAAATGTGTATGGAATTAATATGCCTACTCGACATGAATTGTTGGCTTATGGTCGCAGTGAAGAGGATATTTCCAGGATTCTTGGTGCTGATCACGTGGTTTATCAGACCGTTGAAAATCTCTTGGCCAGCATTGTTGAAAAAACAGAAATCAAGGATCTTGAGATGTCCTGTTTTGATGGTCACTACGTGACAGGGGGTATTGACGAGGCTTATTTCGAGTGGTTGGAGGCGAATTGCACCTCTTGATCAGGGATGGATCGTGCTGATCAGTTCCAGGATTGTTTCGTCTTTTTGAAGTGAGAGCTGATCGCTGAATTCGGCACCGGGTTCCACCGTTTCCAGGCTGTTTGGATCAAACCGACCATGACGCCCGTTGCTTGTCACGATTCCGGTGATGTCGTCCAAGCTGCTGAAGCCCACCAGTCGGTCTGTTTCGTTGTTGAGGCTGACGGCGATTGTGCCCAGATCACCCCGTTGGCCGTAGCGCAGTTCTGAGGTGTTGATGCGGACAAGAGCACCTGCGCTGCTCATCAGGAGGAGTTGCGGTTGTTCGGGGGTGATTGCACCGATGAGCTTTTCCCCTGGGAGTCGTCGCATGGTCATTGGGCCCTGTGCCAACTTCCCCATCAGCGGCAATGTGGCTTCGTTGACGGGCAACCGCAGAATTCGACCGATATCACTGATCAACAGCAGCTCGTGGTGCTCCTTGCAAATCACGGCACTGTTTAAAACAACGCCATCTTTCAGTTTGAGAACACTCGTGGCCCGACCAGACAGGTCCAGCACTTCAGCGAGAGGCAAGCGTTTAAACCGGCCATCACTGCTCAGCAGTCCAAGGCTGAGTTCCTCATTGTCCTGATTCGGTAGTGACAGCAGCGACACCACTGGGTCACCGTCGAGGCCAGTCGGTAGGAAGCGGTTGAGTAATCCGGGCTGCTGACCAGCAAATTCCCAACGCACCAGAGCGACCCTGCCGCCTGCACTGACGACCAACAATCGGGGTGGTGGTTCGATGGGAAGGATGACGCGTGCCGGTGATAGTTCATCCCCGACAGGGCAGGAATCATTGAGGTGCAGACGTCCCAGGACCTGCGGTGTCACGATTTTCACTTGTCCATCGGCCTGAATCAGAACGCGTCCGTCGCCTGGCAGTGCCGATAGAGCTTGTTGGCGCAGCAGCTCAGTGTTCGGGCGCTGGCTGGCTGCCCGTTCAGCAATCAAGGCATCTCCCCCTTCCACGAGGCGGGTGCGCCGGGGCGTGCCAAAGCGTTTCTTCAATCCCTTCAGCTCCTCGACCATGGCATCAAGCAGCTGATCGCGGTTTTCCAGCAGGAGGCGTAATCGTTGCCGTTCTGTTCGGAGTTCTTCGAGCTCCTGGCGGAGGCTTTCCTGCTCCAGGCCGGTCAGTCGCCGCAGCGGCATCGCCAACACTGAATCCGCTTGTCGTTCGCTCAGTTCAAGGCGCACCATCAGGCTGGCCCTGGCAGAGGCGGCGTCGTTGGCCTCTTGGATCATGGCGATCACCTGCTGCAGGTTGTTCAGGGCGCTGATCAGGCCCTCCACAACTTCAAGTCGGTTTTCGGTTTTGCGCAGCGCATAACTTGTGCGCCGGATCAACGTCAGTTCCCGATAATCGAGGAAGGTCTGCAGCAGTTGGCGCAGGGATAGTTGCCGGGGTTGACCATCCACCAGCGCCAGCAGGATGGCGCCGAAATTGCTTTGCAGTGCGGTGCGGCGCTGAAGTTCTTTCAGAACTTTGTCCGGATCGGTATCGCGGCGCAGTTCCACCACCACCCGCATGCCCTCGCGATCACTCTCATCGCGGATGTCGGCAATGCCGCCTATTTTCCCGTCATTGACGGATTCGGCCAGCTTTTCGATCCAGCCGGCCTTGCTGAGTTGATAGGGCAGTTCGGTGACAACAACCGCATTCCGCTTATGGCGTCCTTTTCCGAGTTGGATCTCCTCGGTGTGAGCCACGCCCCGCATGGGGATGCTTCCTCGACCATTGAGATAGGTCTCCCTTAGTCCGCTGCTCAGCAGCACTTCACCGCCTGTCGGAAAGTCTGGGCCAGGAATCAGTTGCAGCAGTTTTTCATCGCCGAGCTCTGGCTTACGGATAAGGGCAATCAAGCCATCCACCACCTCTCCCAGGTTGTGAGGAGGAATGCTCGTGGCCATCCCCACGGCAATGCCGGAGCAACCATTGAGCAGCAGGAACGGCAACTGCGCTGGCAGCACCGTCGGTTCCTGTTGGGATCCATCGAAGTTCGGTGCGAAGTCGACGGTGTCATCGCCGATCTCATCCAGGAGGGCCTGGTGAGCGATCGGAGCAAGCCGTGTTTCCGTATACCGCATGGCGGCTGGCGGATCATCATCGACCGAACCGAAATTGCCGTGTCCATCGAGCAGTGGGTGGCGGCTGGCAAAGGTCTGCACCAGGCGCACCAAGGCGTCGTAGACAGCCTGGTCTCCATGGGGGTGATATTTGCCGAGAACATCGCCGACCACACGGGCACATTTCCGATAGGGGCGATCGGGGGTGAGCCCAAGCTCCTGCATGGCGAACAGGATTCTTCGCTGAACGGGCTTGAGACCGTCACGTGCATCGGGCAAAGCCCGACCCACGATCACGCTCATCGCGTACTCGAGGTAGGAGCGCTGCATCTCCTGATGCAGGGCGATCGGTTCAACGCGCTCCTCAGCCATGCTCTTCGCTGATTTCGATTCGAGCGAGGCTCACATTAAATGTGTTCATCGACGTTTCATCCAAGTGGCGTTGGCTTTGGCCCTTTCCACCCCGGCTTTGAGTTCCGGTTCTTCCAGTAGCAATGCGGCAGCATTGCGGATCTTGACCCCCCAGAGCTGTTCGGTCTGGTGGCCCTCAAGAACGTAGTTGGGTTCTTTTGCGAGGGCTTGATTGGCCAGGCTGAACGCTTCATCTCCACGGGTTTTGTTCTGATGCAGCGCAGCGGCCAACGCGAGCATGGGTTCGGCATTTTGTTCAAGGCTGAGAACGCGCCGCCAGCGGCGGATCGCTTCCTTTGTTTCGCCAAGCTCGAACAGAACCAGCGCTTGATTATTCAAAGCTTCCCAGAAGTCCGGTTTAAGAGTTGTGGCCCGCTCGAATGAGGTCAAAGCTGCTGAAAGGTTGCCCTGCATGATCCGGGCATTGCCCAGATCGAAATAGGCCGAGGGATTTTGAGGGTCTAGATCCAGGCCGCGTTCGATCAGAGGAATGGCACTGTTGGGTCGTTCCGCCCGCAGCGCGATTGCCGCTTCAGCGAACCAGAGGCCCGCTTTTGTGGGGTTCAGGGCCTTGGCACGGGCCAGTGAGGTGCTGGCAGCCTCCAGCTGGTCACTGCGCAGCTGAGCTTCCGCCAAAACAGACCACAGCTTTTCGTTTTGTGGATCCAGTCGAACAGCCAGGGATGCCAGTTGGGCTGCTTCCTTGGCTTGACCCATCTGCAGAAGTTGGGCTGCCGTGTGTCCGATTCCGATGGAGGAACCTTTCAGCTCCTCGGCTGTTGGCACGTAAACGCTGGGCACAACCGCCTGGGCCGGCAGCACGGAACCGATGGCCCCCAGACTGAACAGGGCAGCGATGAGTCGATTGCGGAACCACCGATGGCGGTTCTCAGACTTGGACTTCATGGCAGCTTTTCATTGGTCAGAGGCTAGGGCTGGCTTCCGGTCGTGCTGCCTGGGCGTTGCGGCGCCACATCCAGGGTTTAATCCGTCGAAGGGCTGAACCGCGCAAGTTTTCGTCCCAGATGGAGTCGTCCCACGCCTGAACATCGTCGTTCTGCAGATCCATCAACCAGGGTCGGGGTTGCATCTCCGGGTCGGTGCTGCTGATCAGTGCACCGTGATTCCAGGGGCAGATGTCCTGGCAGATGTCGCAGCCTGCTACCCAGGGACCCAGGGATTTGCTGATTCCCTCCGGCAATTCAGCATCGCGGTTTTCGATCGTGTGGTACGCCAGGCACCGCCGAGCATCCACCACAAAAGGTTCTCTGATGGCATCTGTCGGGCAGGCCTCGATGCAGGCGGTGCAGCGGCCGCAAAGGCTGCGTGCTGGCTCGTCCGGCTCCAGCTGTTCGGTTGTGAGCAGATGCCCGATCACCATCCATGAGCCGCGCTGGCCGTGAATCACATTGCTGTGTTTGCCGATCCAGCCAAGCCCTGCTTCTTCTGCCCAGGCTTTGTCAAGCAGAGGTGTCGCATCCACG
The DNA here is from genome assembly GCA_913042965.1 of uncultured Synechococcus sp. Lineage (GTDB taxonomy): Bacteria > Cyanobacteriota > Cyanobacteriia > PCC-6307 > Cyanobiaceae > Parasynechococcus. The sequence goes on along the minus strand of CAJWLE010000029.1, from coordinate 7,381 downwards.
CAGACTCTCCACTGACAATCTGGCCGTTGTTCCGACAGCCAGCGTCCGACGCGGCGCAGCCGTTGATCCACCACTCGGTGGTAGTCACGCCCCCACCCATAACGGGCAACCTTCAGGCTCCTGGGGGCTGGGTTTTGGTTGACGTAGTAGTTGAGGCCAACCGCAAGCAGGCTTTTGGCATTGTCGAGCAATCCTCTTGGATCCAGCCGACGAGGAGCTGCCATCCAGGCCATGTCTGCTTGGTGGCCGGCTTCCAGCCAACGTTGCAGAGCCGCTGTGCGCAGTTGCATTCGCTCGCTCCCAGGAATTCGAGCGATGCCAACCGGTTCGAATCCTTCGGTTCGGGCACGTTCCCGCAACGCTTCACTGAGCGTGTGAGGAGAAGGGGTTGGCAGCCCAGGCATCGCCCTTAAACTCCGCTCATCATTGGCATCTTCACGTGTCCCGATCGCCGATGGGTGAATCCGAGCTCCGCTTTTCGCCTTTGTTGCGTTGGCTTGGTCTCACTTTAATTGTGGTCCTCGTGCTTCAGATGGCAGCTGTTGTGGTGGCCATCGATTGGGCTGACACCAGCCGTCCACCGCAATTAACCGGTCCCCTGGTGGCGCTGGCTCCTTTGGGTTTTCTCGGTCTCCTGGTCACGTTGATTGCCTCTCGACTGGAGCATCCTCAGCAACGCCATACTCCTTTGCGATGGGTCGTCTGCGGCTGTTCGGCTCTTCTGGCTGCCGGCATGATCGCCGCCATCCCGATGTCTCTGTCGAGCGAGGCCGGTGATGCGATTCAGCTTCAGAACCTGGATCAGGGTCGTCAAGCTCTGAAGGAGGCTCGTCAGTTCCGTGAGGATGACCAGCAGGTTGAGGCGCTTGGAGAACAACTCGCCCAGGCCGGTCAATTGGCTGCTGATGCCACTGACGATGACAAGCGTCGTGCTGCCGAAGTCATGGTTGACGAGCAGATCGTTCAGATGGAGGCACAGCTGCAGCGATTTGAGGCCCAGAGAACCCGTGAATCGCAACAGCGTTTGATCGGAGGAACAGCCAGTGCTGTGGTGCTTGCTGTTGCCTTTGCTCTTCTTGCTTTGACAGCAGTGCTCTGACTGCTGGTTAGGTTGGTCTGACTTCCCAAAATCCGGACGCAGAGGCTTCTTGGTCCAGTCCACTCCCAGGCCAGATCTGCCCTTGTCAGCACGACTTCGGCAGGATCTCAAGAATGATTTGATCGCAGGGCTGCTGGTGGTGATTCCACTGGCAACCACGATCTGGCTTTCCACCATTGTCAGCCGCTTTGTTCTTGCGTTTCTGACCTCGATCCCAAAACAGTTCAATCCATTCATCACCCTTAATCCGCTGCTTCAGGATCTGATCAACCTGACGCTCGGACTGACGGTTCCTCTTCTTGGGATCCTGCTGATCGGACTGATGGCCCGCAACATTGTTGGCCGTTGGTTGCTGGAGTTCGGAGAGGGAACTCTGAGTCGTATTCCACTGGCCGGCTCGGTTTACAAGACCCTCAAGCAGTTGCTGGAAACCGTGTTGCGGGATAACTCAACCCGCTTCCGAAGGGTTGTTCTGGTCGAATATCCCCGTGAGGGGCTGTTCAGTGTCGGCTTTGTGACGGGAGAGGTGGGCCCCTCCCTGCGGTCCGATCTTGAACAACCTCTCTTGAGTGTTTTCATCCCCACCGCTCCGAATCCCACCACCGGTTGGTACACCCTTGTGCCTGAAATGTCTGTGAGGGAGCTCAATATTTCCGTAGAAGAAGCTTTCCGCACGATCATCTCCGCCGGGATCGTCAATCCTGACGATCGCGAAGCTCCGGTGAATCGCAGTTTCTCCAGTTTGATTGCCCAGTTACGGGCGTCCACATCCCCTTCCAGCTGAGTCATGTCCTCCCGCTCTCTGGCTCGAGAACTGGCGCTGCTCGTTCTTGGACAGGTCTCCGATCAGAAGTCTGCTATTCAGGCAGATCCGGCGATGGAAACCGTTCTAGATCAGGCTTTATCCAGCTTGATGCAGCACTGGCGCGAGTCATTGGATGCCATTGCGGTTGATCTGGATCAGGCTCAGCAGGGTCTTTTGGACAGCGAGCTGCAGCAGCGTGACTCAGAGACTGCTGCCAAGGTTCGCGATCACCTGAACGCATCCATTGCTTCGGCTGAACAGGTGCTCAATGGATTGAGTGCCTGCATGGAGCTGCCGCGTTTGCTTTTGATGGGCGACCAGGAACAGATCCGTCGTGGTGCGATGGAGCGGGTGGGGTTGGTGCTCAACCGACGTGAGGCCATCGACGCTGAACTCGATGGTGTGATGGAAGGATGGCGTCTAAGCCGTCTGCCGCGGTTGGATCGCGACATCCTTCGATTGGCGGTAGTGGATCTGCGTGATTTAAGAGCGCCAGCACCCGTTGCCTTCAATGAAGCCGTCGAATTGGCCAATCGCTACAGCGATGAACAGGGCCGCCGCATGATCAATGGTGTTCTTCGGCGCTTTCACGATGCCGCCACCAAGGATTCGAACTGATGGTTTACGACTGGTTCAACCGCGGTGCTGAAGGTTCATCGGAACCTCAACCCACGCCTTCTCCGGAACCCACGCCATCCCCTGGCACTACTCCTGAGCCTTCTTCAACGCCAGAAGATGAAGCCCTGGCCTGGGCCCGTGAGGCTTATGCCCGTCTGAAGGCTCAGCAGCAGTTGGCCAAGGCTCCGGAATCGGAACCCGCACCCTCCTCACCAGAGCCGACCCCCGACCCAACTCCTGAACCAATCGCTTCTCCAGCAGAGCAAGCGCCGGAGCCCACGCCGACCCCCGAGCCCACGCCTACGCCTGAGCCGACACCGGTCGCTGGCACCTCACTTCTGGAGCAGGCCGCTGCGCAACGACAGCAGCGACAGCAGGACCAGGATGAACGTGCCATTTCGGTTGAACCGGAGCCAACGCCAACACAAGCTCCGCAGGACTCCACGGAGCCCAGCCTCGGAGCTCTGGACGAGGATTTCCTCTGGTCTGCTGAAGTTCTGGCAGCTCAGGGCCGTCGGGTCGACCAGGTTTCGCTGGAGGAGATCGACTGGCTGGGGCGGCTGCGACGCGGAATGGAGAAGACCCGTCAGGGCTTCGTTTCCGGATTGCTGGACAACCTCGGCGACGATCCCCTGACCCCGGAGGTTCTCGATGACCTCGAAACACTTTTGTTGCGGGCTGACGCCGGTGTTCAGGCTACGGATCAGGTGCTGGATGCCCTGCGTCAGCGCTTGAATGAAGAGGTCGTGGACCCTACCGAAGGCATCCGCTTCTTAAAGGAACAGTTGCGTGGCCTGCTGGATGCACCGATTCAGGCCAGTGGTGTTTCTCTTCTGGCTCCCGAACGGGATCGACTCAATATCTGGTTGATGGTGGGGGTGAATGGTGTCGGAAAGACCACCACCCTCGGAAAGCTTGCCAACCTTGCTGTTCGAAGCGGTTATTCGGCCCTGATTGCAGCAGCCGACACCTTTCGAGCGGCTGCGGTTCAACAGGTTCAGGTGTGGGGTGACCGCAGCGACGTGCCTGTTGTCTCCAACCCCAGCAGCAATGCTGACCCGGCTGCTGTTGTTTTTGATGCCATCGGGGCGGCTCGCTCCCGTGGCACCGATCTGCTGCTTGTCGATACCGCCGGACGGTTGCAGACCAAGCACAACCTGATGGAGGAGTTGGAGAAGGTACGCAAGATCATCGATCGCCTGGCACCGGAAGCCAAGGTGGAGTCTTTGCTGGTTCTGGATGCCAGCCAGGGTCAAAACGGCTTGCGCCAGGCGATGGCCTTCGCCAAGGCTGCAGGGTTGACCGGCGTGGTGATTACCAAGCTGGATGGAACGGCCCGGGGTGGTGTTGCGTTGGCGGTCGCGTCCGAGGCGGAATTGCCGATTCGTTTCATCGGTGCCGGTGAGGGAATCCGCGATCTGCGACCGTTCAACAGCTACGAATTCATTGAAGCGTTGCTGGCCGGACGCTGAACCGTTGCTACGGTTCAAATCCTGAGGCGGTGGGCTGAGCCGTGAGCAGCAAGCCGCCCCGGCGCCATCCCTCAACTCCGGTTCGCAACACAGCTCCGTCGCATCAAGCGATGGGGGCACTGCGGCAGTTGTTCGACAGCCTGAGCCGTGAGCAGCGTCGTAACCAGGACTTGCTCGTCTCCCTGGCGTTTGCCCAGCGCAGCTTCACCAATCTGCAGCGGTTTTTGGAGTTGGTCCCGCTCGTGGCAGCGCGTTTGGTGGGTGTTGAGGGGGCTTTGCTGGTTCCATTTCAGATGGATGGAAGCCTCTGGCGCGATCATCTCCAGGCCATTCCGGCGGCGAGTTGCCAAGACCTGTTGCGACGTCTGGCGGCCTATGAGCCAGGGTTCAGCGTCGGTTTCGGAACCGATGAAGAGCAATTATTGGCGATGGATCAACTGGTCCAGAGGCTTTCGCCGGGGTCAGCACTGTTCGCCACATCCGTGGTCTCCCGGGGTAGACCGCGGGGACGTCTTTACGTTTTTGATCCTTCCGGTGGGCTGATCTGCACAGATTTTCAACGCCGCCATGTGCAGATGGTGGCTGATCTGGCCGGTGTGGCGATTGAGAATGATCAGATGCTGAAGGAGGCCCGTCGCCATGAGCGGGTGGACCGACAGCTGAGCATCGGTGCCGAGATACAGGCTCAGCTTCTTCCCGATCGCTGCCCGGTGATTGAGGGTGTTGATTTGGCGGCTCGGTGCCGCCCGGCCTTCCAGGTGGGTGGGGATTACTACGATTTCATTCCCACCCGTCCGGAACTGATCGGTCGGCGCCGGGAGCGCGGTCGCTGGGCGTTGGTGATGGGTGATGTGATGGGAAAGGGCGTTCCTGCGGGTCTGCTGATGACCATGCTGCGTGGAATGCTTCGGGCTGAAGTGCTCAGTGGTTTACCGCCGGATCGAATCCTGCATGACCTCAATCAGCTGGCTCAGGAGGATCTGGCCCAATCCCACCGTTTTGTCACCCTGTTCTATTCCGATTTCGATCCGCGCTCGAGGCGTTTGCGTTATGCCAATGCAGCGCATAATCCTCCGCTGCTGTGGCGTGCTCAACATCGCAGCATCGGGCGCCTCGATGCTGCGGGATTGCTGATCGGTCTTCAACCTGAAGCGGAGTATGGCCTCGGTGAAGTGCGCCTTGAGCCGGGTGATGTTCTCCTCTATTACACCGACGGTGTGACCGAAGCACCGGGGATGACAGGGGATCGCTTTGATGAAGCCAGATTGATCCGAACGCTTGACCTGGCCTGTCGCAGCGGTCAGGGATCCCAGGGCATTCTCAACACTCTTTTTGAGCGATTGGATCGTTTTGTCGGCAAGGATCACCAGCTTGAGGATGATGCCTCGATGGTGGTGCTCAAGGTTCCGGAAGCGGTCACGCTTCCCAGTGTGTCGGCTTCAAGCAGCAGCCTGACAAGCTGAGGTGATCGACGGAGCAACCGATGGCGGGTGGGGTGACCGGAGGGGCTGCAGGTACCTGGAGTGATCGTTTCGAACAAGGTCTTCACCCGTTCATCGAAAGGTTCAACGCTTCAATCGGCTTCGATCTCACCTTGTTGCAGGAAGATCTGGACGGTTCCATCGCCCATGCGCGCATGTTGGCGGCCTGCGGAGTCATTTCCGATGCTGAGGCTGATCAACTGGATCAGGGGTTGGAGACCATTCGCCGTGAGGCAGCAGAAGGGCAGTTCAACCCTGGTCTGGCCGATGAGGACGTTCACTTCGCCGTTGAGCGTCGTCTGATCGCTTTGCTCGGGCCCGTCGGCAAGAAGCTCCACACCGGCCGCAGTCGTAATGACCAGGTGGGCACTGATCTAAGGCTTTGGCTGCGACGCCGTCTTGATGAAGTAGACGGTGATCTGCTGCGATTGCAAAGGGCCCTATTTCGTCAGGCTGATCAGCATCGCGACACGTTGATACCGGGCTACACGCATTTGCAGCGGGCCCAGCCTCTTTGCCTGGCCCATCATTTGCTGGCGTATCTGGAGATGCTTCAGCGGGATCGAGAGCGGCTCAGGGATGTACGTCGTCGAGTCAATATCTGTCCGCTCGGAGCTGCCGCCTTAGCAGGAACTCCGGTCCCGATTGATCGGCGCAACACTGCGGATGCGTTGGGTTTCGAAGCGGTGTATGCCAACAGCCTCGACGCCGTCAGCGATCGAGATTTCTGCGTGGAATTCTCTGCTGCGGCCTCATTGGTGATGGCGCATCTCAGTCGTTTGTCGGAGGAGGTGATCGCCTGGGCCTCTGAGGAGTTCGGGTTTGTTCGCCTGACGGATCGCTGCGCCACCGGCAGCAGCCTGATGCCCCAGAAGAAGAACCCTGATGTTCCTGAATTGGTGCGGGGTAAGTGCGGCCGAGTGTTTGGACATCTTCAGTCTCTGCTGACGATGATCAAAGGTTTGCCGTTGGCTTACAACAAAGATTTCCAGGAAGACAAAGAGGCACTCTTTGATGCGTTTCGCACCATGCGCGACTGTGTTGAAGCAACGGCGATTTTGTTCGAGGAGGGTCTTGAGTTCCGTGTGGAACGTCTCAATCAGGCGGTGGAGCAGGATTTTTCCAATGCCACTGACGTGGCCGACTATCTAGTGGCTCGCGGTGTTCCGTTTCGAGAGGCGTATCAATTGGTCGGGGCGGTTGTACGGCGTTGTCTGGAGCAGAACTGTCTCTTGCGTGATCTGGATCTTGAGGCCTGGAGGGAATTACATCCAGCCTTCGATCCTGATCTTCACGATGCCTTGGCACCACGAGCTGTTGTCGCCGCGCGTCGCAGTGAAGGAGGAACGGGATTTGAACGTGTTGAAGAGCAACTCCAGCTCTGGAGTGTTCGTCTGAAATGAACTGTGCCTCTGGGATGACTGAGACGGGTTACCGGGTCTACGATTTGTATGCCGGAGGTATGACACTTCATTTGGAGTGAAGGTCCGATGGCGATGACCCAGACCTTTTCGGTCCTTTTTTTGTACCCGGTCCACGCAGAACGTGAGCATTTTCGTTGGCAACCTTCCCTTCCGCGCTGAGCAGGAAGATGTGATTGAGCTCTTCGCCCAGTTCGGCGAAGTCACCAATTGCGCCCTTCCACTGGAGCGGGACACCGGCCGAAAGCGTGGTTTCGCCTTCATTGAAATGGGCGATGAAGCAACTGAAGCTGCAGCCATCGAAGGGTTGCAGGGTGCTGAGTTGATGGGTCGTCCCCTCCGTATCAACAAGGCTGAACCCCGTGGCAGTGCCCCCCGTCGAGGTGGCGGTGGTGGCGGCTACGGCGGTGGCGGTGGTGGCGGCTACGGCGGTGGCGGTGGTGGCGGCTACGGCGGTGGCGGTGGTGGCGGCTACGGCGGTGGCG
>CAJWLE010000028.1:0-14778 GCA_913042965.1 uncultured Synechococcus sp. | reverse complement strand
CTGGCGGAGGCCACTGAGCTCCGGCAGAGGTAGTACGAGCAGCTCCTGCTGCCACAGGTCCTGAACAACCTCCGCCTGCAGCGCGGCCGCATCGGTTTCCAGCTGCGGCTCCATGGCCGCACCGCTGTTGAGTGCCAGACGGCGCAAACTGCGACGGCAGAAGCTGTGAATGGTGGCGATATCGGCTCGATCCAGCTGCTCCAGGGCCACCAACAACCGGCGGATCCACAGCCGCCGCTCGCGAGGGTTCACCGCAGCTGCACACCAGTCCGTCAGCACCGCATCCGGCATGTTGGGAGCCTCGCCACGCTCCATCTGCTCCAGACCAGCGAGAGCCAGCTGCAGACGCTGGCCGATTCGAGACCTCAACTCCTCTGCTGCGGCATCGGTGTAGGTGACCACCAGCAAGGCTTCCAGCGGATGCCCTGCCTCCGTGATCAGGCGCAGGCTGAGGTGAGCCAGAGCAAAGGTCTTCCCGGTGCCGGCACTGGCTTCCAGCAAGCGAAGACCCGGGTCCAACGGGTAGGTGTTGGCATCAAAACGCTCGGCCATGGGGCGATTCTGAACAGGCTTCAACGTCGTGTCGCCGGCTGGTGGTGCTGAAGGATCGGCCCGTACAGCGAGCTGATGGCCTCACTGAATCCTGAGGTGTTCAACAGCCGGTCCGGCTCGGCATCCACCCCGAAGCAAAGCTGCATCACCGGGGTCTCACGCTCGTCGAGCCATTGGTTCTTAAAACCAGCAAGGCCACTGCCTGCTTTGTTGTGCTCCTTCCACACCAACTGCCAGCCGCTTTTCGGAGGAATGGGCCAGCAGCGTTCATGGCCCGCAGCAGCCATCGCCTGAAGCTTCTCCAGCAGAGGCTGGGCTTCGCAGGAGGGCAGCGGCCGCCAGCGCAGATGCACCGCCGCACCGGCGACCCGGGTGCTGAGGCCCACCACAGCGCTGCCACCTGCAGGGGCAGCATCACCAGTGCAGAGCAAAAGATGCTGCAACCAGCCCTGCATCACAGCGGCGGGACTGAGTTGACCCGCCAGAACCACCACTTGCACATCCCCGGCGAACAGCAGGGGCCTTGAGCGTCCCCCCAGCGAATGCGACTCGCGCCGGCATTCGCCAAGCCCCTTCAGCTGATGGGCCAGGGCCTGCCAGCGCTCCGCCAGCTGCCGTTGCTCCAATGCGGCGCCGCTGCCAGCTGGCAACACCCCCCGCCCGGCATGGGCCGCCAACCAGTCGGGCGTGCTGCCATCAAGTGGATGGCGATCCAGCTCCTGATCCAGCAGCTGATACCGCCGAAGACCATCGAGCTCCAGAGAGTCGAGATCCTCCACCGGCTCAATCCCCTCACCGGGCCTGAGCCCCCGCTGCTGTAACCACACCGCCTGGGGACGCTGCAGCCAGGCGAGCAAGGAATCCATATCGAGAGCTGAAGGGGATGGCTGCTGCTCGGGCGGAGTGGACGGCATCGCCAACAAAGCCGTCCAGGCGAGGCCAGCGATGGGGTCCGGCCGGACGCGCTCAAGCCACTGGCGGCCCTCGAGTTGGCGACGGTCACAGCTGAGCGGCTGATGCGGATCGAAATTGCTGCGCGCCAGGGGATTGGGGGCAGGCTTCAGCAGCAACCCATCGGTGCTGGCACCGCTGCTGAGCAGCTCCTGCTGGAGCTGGCCCAGCCATTGCTCCACCGGCGCCGCCGGTGGTTGCTCTTCACCGGTTCGTTCAAGGCGGCCGCACCAACTGACCATCAGATGGTTCCGCGCCGACATCAAAGCCTCGAGCAGTACATAACGGTCCTGATCACTGCTGCGGGGATCACCGAGGCGACGCTGCTGCTCCAACAGATGAAACCCAGGGCGGCGACTGGGGCGCGGGAAATCAGCGCCGTCGAGACCCATCAGCACGATCACCTTGTGGGGAATCGCCCGCATCGGCTCAAGCGCACTCACGGTGAGTGAACCGCTGCGATGCCCGAAACGGCCGCTGTCCACCGAAAGTGCTTCCTGCAGCACCTCCAGAGCCACGGCGGCATCCAGCTCCAAGGCACAGGCCTCAGCCCGCTCGCGCCACTCATCCAGGGCCTGGGACCAGCTCTGCAGCTCACCGCTCCACGGTCCGCCATCACCGAACAGGTCCTGCAACTGACCGAGCAACAGCGCTGCCCAGGCCTCACTGGTGCGGGGTCGGCGCAGCTGATCGAGCATGCGGGCCAGGCGATCCAGCAGCGACCACCAGCGCACAAGGCGCTCGGGGTCGAGATCCTGATGAAAAGGAGCGGCCCCTCCAGGGGCCAGCCCGTCCTGCTCCGGCAGCACCAGACCAAGCAACCAGCGATCCAGGCACCACCGCAGGCTGTGGGTCTCATCGCCACCACGCTCCCGGGCATCCAGTCCCCAGCGGAAACCACTTCGCTGCAGGGTTCGCGTCAGCAGCACCGCCTCATCGGGCGGCAACGCCTGCTGTCGCTGCAGAGCAGGGTTGGCCAGCAGCTGCTCCAGGCCAGTGGCATTGAAGCGGCCAACCGCCAGCTCCAGCAGCATCAGCATCGCCATCGATAAACCTGGACTGCTCTGCTGGCTGCGATCGGTGAGTCGCCAGGGAAGGTCCACACCGATGGCATCAACATCGTTGAACACCGAACTCAGCAACGGCGCATAACGGTCGATCTGGGGAGTCATCACCAGCACATCGCGCGGCTCCAGCTCCGGGTCAGCGGCAAGCCACTGGAGGATGCGATCCCGCACGAGCTGCACCTCTCGCCAGGGGCCCGGCGCAGCCTGGAAGAGCAGTGATTGATCGGTGCGACACCGACGCAGCGGTGCAGAGCGTTCGCAGTCCACCAGTTGCTGCTGCAACTGCTCCAGCAGGGAGGCGGACTCCACCCCGCCCGCTGCCATTTCAGCCGGTGCAGCGAAGAGATCGCCATCACGTCGTTCGCCAAGCTGCACATCACCAACCCCTTCCAGCAGCTGCTGAAATTCAGCGCCCATGCGCCCGAGAATCGCTTCGGTACGCGGTGCGGCTTCCAGCCAAACGCCATCCGGGGGCTCCAGCCAGCCTTCCCCCAGCTGCTCCCGCCGGCTGCCACAGCGCTGCCAAAGATCCGGGCATGGCGTGAGCAGGTACACCTCCACCTCCAGCAGACCGGAAAGCGCCTGAATCAACTCCACCTGAACTGGAGCAAGGGCACTGATGCCGAACAAGCGCAGACGCTGGGGCAGAGACGCGGGATTCACCTGCCCCTGAAGCAGCCGCTGCACAGCGGCGCGCACCTGCAAGCCAAAGGGTTCGGCCGGCAGCTGCCGCGCCAGATCACGCCAGAGCAACGGCTGCCAGTCGTTCTGGCGGCGATCCTGCTGCCACTGAGCCAACAGATCCGGCCGGTACAGGGCGTAATCATCAAAGGCATCGGCGATGGAACGGGCCAGCTGCCAGCGATCACGGCTGAGGCCGGATGTTGCGTTGGGGCCATCCCGCCGCTCAAGCCAACGACGTAACGGCTCAGCCGAGGGCTGATCCAGCACCGCCGGCAACCGGTCCAGAACCGCCCAGACCAACCGACCGGCGCGCCAGGGATCGTCCTGCTGAGACGGCAGCTCCAGCACCTGACGCACCAGCTGTCGAAGGCGGCTGCCTGGGAATGGGAAACGAACCAGAGAGCTGATGCCAATGGTCTGAGCCAGCTGCTCCCCCAGCCAACGGCTGGTGGGCCAGGTGTTGACCATCACCTCCACGGTTTCCAGCGGCCCCGGGCGCTGCTCCAGCAACTGCTGAGCCAGCAACTGCGCCAGGAATTCAGCCCGGTTGCTGCGGTAGAGCGTCAGCAAAGAATGCGATCCCTCATCAACATCGATGCAACAAAATCCGGACCATCCGGGTGGGGGAGGGCTGCAGCACCGCTGGCCCCATGCACCTGAACCACCGCATCGGTTTCAGGGCAAAACGCCGAAAGAGCTCCTCCGTACACCGCTCCGGTATCGATCAGAACGATCCACTGATGCCGTTCCACCGTCGGGCGCGGTGTGTGGCCGACAACGGCCCGTCCCAGTGATCCGTCGTAGTTCTCCCAGAAGCCATCGCGGATCGAGAGATCCGGTTCGCCACCGCATGTGAACCCCGCATGGGTGGCACACCAGCCCTGCGCTTGATAGAGCAGCGGCAACTGAATCAAGCGCTCAAGCCATTGCTGGCAGAGGTTCTCTCCTAACTGATGGAAGGTATCCATCTCCTCAAGAGCGCTCTGGTGTGTGGCATCACTGCTGGAAAGCGCGTCGATCAGCGCCTGCTCATGGTTCCCCCGCAACCAGGTGGCCCTGCCGCTGCACACCAGATCCCAGACCCGATTCATCGCAGCTTCAATCGCCTGGCCGCGGTTGATCACATCCCCGCAGAACACCAGGTGATCGTTGCTGGGGAGCACTGCCAACAGCCGTTCAAGGGACTCATGACATCCATGAACGTCTGCAATGACCCAGTGATGTCGAGACGAAGCGCCCATGTCGTTGAGAGGTCTCACCATTCTGAAATGCCCTGGGAGCGCTGTTCAGAACAAACCCAGAAATTTCCGGCGTGGAGCAGCATCTGCGTTGTTGGATTCAGCCTTGGGCGATTTGGCCTGGTAGCGGGGCTTGGAATCTCCCACCGTGAGCAGCGGATCGTTGTTCTTGAACCAGATCCAGTCTCGGATCGGCGGCGTCTCCGTCAGGTCTCTCCGGGTCAGACCAAGGCCGAGCTTTGCGGAGGCACCCAGAAGAATCTCCACCATGGCGTCACCGTCGGAGCAGGTTGCCAGGGCCCTGTTGGTCTTTTCAGCACCATCAAGAGCCTGAACCAACAGGTCGATTCTCTGACTGACCGGGAGAGATCTGAGGTTCATGCGGCGTTGCTCGCCAGAGCTTCGGGAATCGAGGCTGATGGTGACTCGAACCTGCCTTCAACCACGTATTCCAGGCGCAGCTTGAGGAAGGTGATGAAGGTGGCATCGGTGGAGATCACCGCCGCCGCAGGCTTGGGGAGTTGAGCGTTCACATCGGCCTGCTCCGGCGCCTCAAGAAAAGCCGGCTGGCGCACCAGCCAGAAGTCGATGGTTTTGCTGTTCTCCTCGTAGTTGCGGATGCGCTCCCGCAGCACTTCCTCCAGCGGCTCTTCAACCGTGAGAAAGCGTTCGCTGGCTGCAACGAAGTGATAGGCAGTCATCCGGAGGCTTGACCGAACAGAGGATCCAGGCGGGGATTCTGGATCAAAGCCTTCATCTCCCGCACAGCCTGTTGCAGACCGACGGCTACGGAGCGGGCAACGATCGTGTGGCCGATGTTCAGCTCCTCCATGCCGGGAATCGCCGCAATCGGTTCCACGTTCTGATAAGTCAGGCCGTGACCGGCATTGACCCGCAGCCCGAGCTGACGCGCATTCGCAACCCCTTCGGTGATCCGCGCCAGTTCCTGAGGCTGGCCCGACCAGTCAGCGTCGGCGTAGCGGCCTGTATGCAGTTCCACCCAGCGGGCCCCACTGTCTCGACAGGCCTCAAGCTGTGGCAGCTCGGAGTCCACGAACAGACTCACAGGGATGCCGCTCTGCTGAAGGCGACGCACCATCGGACTGAGGCTCTTGAGCTGACCGGCGATATCGAGACCACCCTCTGTGGTCACCTCTTCGCGGCGTTCCGGAACCAGCGTGACCATGTCCGGGGCGACCCTCAAGGCAATCGCCACCATCTCCTCCGTCGCTGCCATCTCAAGATTGAGGCGGGAGCGAACGGTCTGCCGAAGCAGTTCCACATCCCTGTCCTGAATGTGACGTCGATCCTCACGGAGATGCACGGTGATGCCGTCGGCGCCACCCAGCTCGGCAAGCATGGCGAAGGGAACAGGGTCAGGTTCCAACGTGCCCCGGGCCTGTCGGATATTTGCAATGTGATCGATGTTGACCCCGAGGCTGGCCATACAAACGTCCGTCTGAGCGGATCCTATGAACGGCGAAGCTGGCGATAGGTTCGGTTGCCCTAACGATTCGCAGACCGTTGTCAGCGGCCCAGGTGAACCGTGAATCAGCATTGCAAGTGGGGATTGATCCCCTCTTGTCACCCCTGGCGATGTTCGCCACCGTGGATCTGGCCTTAAGCCTCCAGTTCCGGGAAAGGCTCATTGTCAACCCACAGAATCTTCCCCACAGCGGACCGGTGCTGCTGGCACCCACCCATCGCGCCCGCTGGGATGCATTGATGCTGCCGATGGCAGCAGGGCGTCGGGTCAGCGGCCGCGATTGCCGCTTCATGGTGACCACAACAGAGATGAGTGGATTGCAGGGGTGGTTTCTCAAACGCCTGGGATGTTTTCCGGTGGACCAGAAACGACCATCCATGACCTCGCTGCGGCTGGCGATCGACCTCCTGGCTGCCGGCCAGCAGGTGGTGATGTTTCCGGAAGGCCGGATTCATCGCCGTGATGAAGAAATCCAGCTGCATCTCGGTCTGGTGCGGTTGGCCCAACTGGCACAGCGCCGAGGTGTGTCCGTCCCTGTCATTCCAGTGGGGCTGGGTTACAGCCAGGCACCACCAAGGCCTTTCAGTCGAGCTGCCATTTGCTTTGGAGAACCCATGCATCCACCGGAGGGTGGACGGGAAGCAGAACTCCGCTTCAATCAAAACCTCGCCACGGCGATGCATGCGGCTGAACAAGCGGCCCGTACTGCCGTCGGTCGCCCTCTGGGCTGCTTTTAAAGTCCCGCAACATTTCTGGTCTCTCCATGGGTTGCCGATCCCTGCTCACCTCCACCGCCCTGGTGGCGAGCCTGGGGCTGGTTCCCCTGCCCGCAATGGCTCAAAACGCAGCCGCTGAAGGCCGGGTGCTTGCCGATGCAGTCACCGGATTCAACCCCGCAGCGGTGCGCGGGATGATCAGCACCGGCGATGCAGCCGCAGGTCGTGGAGACCTCACCGCCGCACGAGCCAGCTACGACCAGGCCCGCAAGGCTGCCAAACAGCTGCTGGCCTTCTACCGCGATCTCGGCGGTTCCTTCCGAGGCCTGGATGCACGCATCCCTCGTGAAATGGACAGCAAAGGCCGCGAAGCCCTTGAACTGCTCGCCGAGGCTGATCTGCGTCTGGCAGCGTTGTTCCGCCGGCAGAACCAACCCGAAATTGCTGTTCCGGTGCTGGTTGAGGTGATCAAGCTGGTGACCCCTGCCCAGCCCCAGGGACGCAAGGCTTATCAGAGCCTGATCGAGCTTGGATTTGTCGAAACCGAGTTCAAAGCGGCGAGCCCTGCAGGCAGCTGACCCGTTCTGCCAGCATCAACACGACCGGGACTTCAACCATGGTTCAACCCCAAGCTGTTGAAACAGCCATCCAACGGATGATTCCTGATGCCCAGGTCATCGTGGAAGATCTCACCGGTGGTGGCGACCATCTCCAGGTGAGTGTTGTTTCAACCGCCTTTGAAGGCCTCTCTCGCATTCGCCAGCATCAGCTGGTGTACGGAGCGCTTCAACAGGAACTGGCAACAGAAGCCATCCATGCCCTGGCCTTGTCCACGTCAGTTCCATCCAACTCCTCTCGTTCCTGACATCAACATGGATGAATCGACCCGCAGCCGGATCGAGGCACTGATCGCCTCAAGTCCGATTTTCGTCTTCATGAAGGGCTCCAAGTTGATGCCCCAGTGCGGATTCTCGAACAATGTTGTTCAGATCCTGCATTCGCTCGGCGTCGCTTTCGAAACCTTCGACGTGCTCTCCGATATGGAGATACGTCAGGGAATCAAAGAATTCTCAAGCTGGCCAACCATCCCGCAAATTTATGTCCAAGGGGAATTCATGGGTGGTTCAGACATCCTGATCGAGATGTTCAACTCGGGCGAGCTGAAGGAAAAGCTTGAGGTTGCCCTGGCGAGCTGATCAGTAGCCCTGGGGGTGCCTTGAATACAACGTGCTCACATCCCCATCAGGTCCAATAAAGCTTGAGGGGTCAAGGATCCAGCGGTCGATAAGCTGTTCCAAGCGGTGCTGCTCGCGCGAATCAAGCCCCCCTGTTTTGCGCAGAGCATGGAGATATCCGTCGGCGTAGAGACGCAGCTCTGAGGGAGAGTGGTATCGGGTCGTCAGTTCCTGGCAGGCATCACAAAGCGACTGGAAATGACGGATGGCAACGGGATCAGCAAGTGATGACATCGGATGAGACGGCTGCCTCTGCTACCAGTTTTGCAGGAAATTGGGATTACCTTAGTTGCGCTCGGCCCAATTCAGTGACCTCCACCCCTCGAGACCTCACCGCAGAGCCAAGCTCGCCAGCGGCTGAGTCTGTCTCCATTCCGCAGTCCGGCACCGGCCAGGAGCCTTCGCGTGTGCTGGTGGTTGAACCGCATCCAACGCTGCGCACCGTGCTTGTGCAGCGCCTGCGACACGACGGTCACCTGACGGCTGCCGTCAGTCGTGCCAGTGAAGCCCTGGAGGTCTGCCAGGAGCAGTCTCCTGACCTGCTTGTCAGTGCTGAAATCCTTGAGCGAAGCTCAGCCCTGCGCCTGGCGGAGCAGTTGCGTTGTCCGGTGATCGTGCTGACGGCCCGCACTGGAGCGGAACCGGTGGTGGGGCTGTTGGATGACGGCGCCGATGATGTGTTGCGCAAACCGTTTGGACTGGAGGAGCTGGCTGCCCGTTGTCGCACCCTGCTGAAGCGGGGCAACAGCGGCTTGCAGGAGCGGGTCACCGTCGGCCCCCTCGAAGTGCACCTATTACTGCGTCAGGTCACCCTGCGGGACAAGCCTGTGGAGCTGAGCCCGAGGGAATTCGCCTTGCTATGCGCACTGTTGATGCCACCAGGCATGGTTCGCAGCCGTCAAGAGCTGCTGCGGATGGCCTGGCCACCCTTCAGTGGCGGCCCCCGGTCGGTGGACACCCAGGTGCTGACCCTGCGTCGCAAGCTGGAACAGGCCGGACTGGGCGAAGGTGGCGGCATCACCACCGTTCGTCAGCGCGGTTACCGCTTCAGCCTGGAGAACCTGCCACCAAGCTGAAGACGACCCAACCCTGGCGAGGTTTGATCAAACGGTTTGGGTGCCGCATTCACCGGCTCTCAGCCCATGGTTTAACGCCAGGATCAGTGGTGCCAGAAGCACCGCGGATAGAACGCCGTGTTGCTCTGCAAATCATCAACAAAAGAAGCAACTGATATCAATCTCGAACAACTCCGATTGGCATCAATCTTCAACGCCTGCGGCACAGCATTATTTGAAGACTAGATAGCGCATAATATACCTGAATAATATTCATTTAAGTTTCAACAATAAAAGAAACCCGTACGGTATGAATACAAGATTCCAACGGGCATGAGCTTCTTAAAAAGAAAACTTGCCGCCTGCTGCTTAATACTTCTGTTGACCTTTCCATTTGCATCGGAGGCCGTGGCCATTGAGCTGACGTTGACCCAGCTCGAATTCGCAAAGTGCGACACAGCCGATCCCGCTTCAAAACAACCAAAAGGCTATCGATCCGGCTGTTACATCCTGAACGGAGAGATCAGCAGCAATGCAAAAAACACAATCAAAGATGTTGATGTATTTGCCTTTATCTACGACGCCTCAGACGAAGAAGTTTTACCAAATCGCCCAAGAATAGGTTCAATCAACAATGTTCCTGTTGGCACCAGCAACTTCTCTGTTCGGGTTCCAATTCCATCCTTTGCAATTCCACCGTTTTCAATCAAAAAAGCAAAGGCCAAAGTTGCAGTCCCTGTGCCAACCATTTCCAAAGATTCTTCTGAAGAAGATATCTTGCCCCTGGAACGCGTAATCAACGGCTAATGCCATAGCGGATTATCAATCGCGTGGCGCAGACCTTGCGCCAGACAAAACAACTCCGCGCCAGGGTTTTTCAGGCACATCTCCAGACCTGCGGCGAGCATCAGCCGGGTTTTGCCAAACCGCCTCCGCCGATCACCTCATTGATCTGGGCATCAGAACAGTGAATCTCAGCAGCCGCTGGCCTGGGTTCGAACTGAGCAGTCGCCATTTGATCAGTGGCACTAAATTTGATTACACATATCGGCCACAATTTTGGCCTCATGCATCGTTTTAGGGCTATTCCATTGTTTCCATTTGAATTCAGCACCGGTAAAATTAAAAAGCCTTTCCTTGCAAAAAACTCCTACATAGAGATATTGGCCCCTTGGGTTTTTGGCTGGAACGACGATAAATTCATCCATTTGCTTGGCTTTACTCAAATCCACTCTCAAAGGGCCATAGTTGCGGACTTGAGCATTTGCGGGAATTGCAAGCAAGAGAGATGCCGCAATACATAAAGGGCGCTGCATGTTTCAAGATCGAAGTTGTGAAAATACGAGTCGTGCTATTGATGTTCCAGGGTCATTGTGTCGTCTGAAAGATCACAGTAACTCTGATTATTATCAATCAGTTTTTGCTGGAAGCAAGACCGGAACCACGCCACAACGGCATTGGGGATGGACCGGATACGGCCACACAAAGTCCACCACTCGGCGTTCCATTCGGCAATCCATGGGTGCGCAGACCGCGCAATGAAAAAGCGGCTGCCTCGGCCAAGAAGCACCGCTCTTTTCCCCAGTTAGCGGGAGGACCACCGGTTCTCTCGCCTCACCACATCTACTCCTCCCATTCCTTGGTTTCGATAAGCCCTTAAGAGTGCTTATTGCCTATTTCAGGACTGTCTGCCAAGACATCACTTTGGGAGGTGAAACAGATCGGTCGCACCGTCAAGACGTCGCCAATAACGCTTGCAATCACTGAACCTAAACACCTGGAAAACCTGCCGGCAAGCTGAACCATCCCTGGGTCACTGCAAGCGTCGTGACCAACTCCGCCATCACCATGAACACCGCCAGGACTGCCAGCAGTTGATAGGTCCATGGAGGGGTGAGACGACCAATCCCTTGGGTGTTCACAGCACCGCGCTCCTGCAGCAATGTCAGGAATTGATCGAAGCGTTCGATCCGCTGAGGCAACAGTTGATGCTTTCGATTGGCCGCCTTCACGTAATACACCGTGCCGCCCTGACTGGTCCCCACCGGCACAAGAGCCCGAATATCGCTCCAGGCCATGAACCAGCCACGACGGAACAACCAGCGGATCCAGGCTGGATAAAGAACACGGATGCCCTCCGTATCGGTCTCCACCTGTTCACTGAGCAGGCCCAGCACCAACAGCAACCCCAGAACCAGACCTGCCGCCATCCAGCCGCGCAAGGCCACAGGAGCCAACAACGGCAACGGCAGAACTAAGGCCAGGTACAGGCTGAGAAGGGTGAACCGGATCAGTGGAGAGAGGCCGAAACGCTCAACGGACGTTGCGGCAGCCATCAGCGGTCTTCCGGAGAACCGGGAAGTGGCTCCAGGAGTTCAGCCGGCTGATACACACCACCAAACACCTCTGCTTCGCGGCCCTTCCAGAACTGTCCGAGACGCATCAGGTCTCCATGGGCTTCATTCACTCTGGCGATGTATTCATCGGGCTCCATCGCATCCTTCGACTCCTTCAGCTTCTGAAGGCGCAACAACTGCAGATTCCAGGGCTTGCTCAACTCGCCCCGTTGCTCGAGATAGCGAGCCAAATCATCCGAGGAAGGCTGGAACTCCGAGGGCATCGTGAATCGGCAGTGGTAAGAGGCTAGGCAGAGGTTCAGGCTGGCAGCGCCCAGGGATTCAGGCCAAGATCCGCTCCGACACGGTGAGCGCAGGCAAAACCGCTGAAGGCCACAGCGTTGAGGCCCTGTCCTGGGAAGCAGGAATCTCCCACGCAATAAAGATGACGAACGCCCGTGCGGTTGAACGGCATCGGCAGCAATCCCGGAAGCTGCATGGCCGGAATCGGGCCGTAGCTGCCCTGGAAACGGCCAAGAAAACGCCGGTGACTGCGAGGTGTACCGACCTCCTTATGGGTGATCGCAGCTTCCAGCCCGGGAAGAATCGCTTCGAGGCGCTGGATCAACCGCGTGGCATCCGCATCCTTCTTGGCCCTGTACTCCGAGGTGGACAACCCCTCCCAGGCCTCCATCGAAGACGGTGTGAAGGTATGCACGATGTGATGCCCCTCCGGTGCCAGGTCTGGATCGAGCAGCGAGGGCATCGAGACAAAAATCACCCCCTGCTCGTCTTCCATCCGCTCCCAGTCCTCAAGCAGCAGGTGGTGGCAGTGCGTCCCGGCCGGAATCAGATCAGCCTTCACACCGAGATGCAGGGAAAGGAAAGAGGGTGAAGGCACGTAGCGGCGGCGCCACACCTGCTCCTTGGCGGGGGTGTTGGCTTCATCAACGAGGGCCTGACCACCTCCCTTGGCTGCTCCCATATCGCCGGAGAAGGTGTCCCAGCGGGTGGCATTGGAGATCACACGGCGGGCATGGATGATCTCGCCATCGGCCAGCTTCACCCCAACGGCCTCACCCTTCTCGATCAGGATTTCGGTGACCCGGGTCTTGTATCGGATGGCGCCACCATGGCGTTCCAGACCCTGCACAAGTTTCTCGGCGATGACGCCGACACCCCCTTTGGGGTAGTTGATTCCACCGGCATGTCGGTCCGAAAACACCATGCCGGCATTGATCATCGGAGTGCGATCCGCTGG
Organism: uncultured Synechococcus sp.; assembly: GCA_913042965.1. Classification (GTDB taxonomy): domain Bacteria; phylum Cyanobacteriota; class Cyanobacteriia; order PCC-6307; family Cyanobiaceae; genus Parasynechococcus. The sequence goes on along the minus strand of CAJWLE010000028.1, from coordinate 2,197 downwards.
CATCACCGACCAGCAGAAACATTCGATATCAATGAACTTCAACAGCTGCTCATCCTTGATGTGCTGACGCGCCACCGCACCGACGTTGAACGGCAGCCAACGGGCAAGACCAAGGCAGGCCAACGGTGCCTTGAAGAACACCTTGGTGAGGTAAGCCGGATCCTCAAGCGACAGCAACGGCATCGCATCGAGGCAGTTGAACACCTGCCAGCAGGTGTCGTAAAAGCGGCGGATGCCGGTGGCCTCGTGGGGGAAGCGTGCGGTCAGCTCTGCAATGAAGCGGTCGTAATCGCGGTCGACAGCAATATTCAGCCCCCCCGGCATGTGATATTCCAGCTGGGCCTGATCGGGGATGGTTTCGCAGTGTTCGCCTATATCGGCGAGGGCTCGCGTGAGCAGATTCGTGTATCCCTTCTCCCCGAAGCCGAAGATCATCGAAGCGCCTGCATCAAAGGTGTATCCAGCGCGTCGAAAGGCTCCGCCACTGCCACCCGGAATCAGATAACGCTCCAGCACAAGCGTGCGCGCCCCTTTGGCAGCCAACTGGCTTGCGGTAACAAGACCACCGACACCCGAGCCGATCACCACGGCATCCCACTGCTGCTGATCGCTCATGGTTTCGGTTCCATTGGCGGTGACGCTAAGGGGCCGGCTGCGGCTCAGAGTCTCCCCAATGAATTGGCGGCTTGACTGTGAGAATCACCTCGGTGCGCACTGGACACTGCAAGGCAATGCTGCAACGGGCATCGATGTGGTGCCGAAGCCCATCCACTGCTGCACTGTCCAATGGTTCCAGTGGGTTGATGTAAACCACCACAAACGCCGTACGACCCAGCTGCTGCACTGTGAAATCCATCATCTGCAGAGACAATCCAGACAGCTCCTGCATCAACACCTCGCGGGTGGAATGCAGCACGACAGCATTGGCTGCCTGACCAGCAGCCTGGCCGAGGGAATCGCGCAATGCCTGCACAGGCTCTCGCAACAAGAAAACACTGATCGCAAGAACAAGCAGCGGATCCGTGACTGGGACCAGAGGGGCGAGCGGTGTGAACTGCATGAGCGGTGAGGCAATTAACGCCAGGCCTGTTGAAGCTGTGATCAGGGCATCAATGCGGGCATTGCGGGCTTCGGTGAGCAGCAACAGGGAGATCCGACCGGTACGTCGCCAGTCACAAAAATGTCGCCAGGCAAGGAGTCCACAGAGACCAGTTACAGCAGAGGTGTATGCCGCAACCGGCTCAAGCGTCAGCGGCGGAATCACGACTCCGCGCCACCATTCGACCAAGGTGCCGCAGGCACTGCTCAGTCCGAATCCGATCACCCCAAGCAGCACCAGAGAACGGAACAGCACATACATCGCTTCCTGGCCGTCGTAGCCATAGGGCCAGCCCCGATCTGGCGGCTTCACAACATTGCAGCTGATCCTTGTGGCGATCAGCGAGGATCCGACCAACACCGCCGAATAGAGGCCGTCCAAAAGCAGCGCTGACGAACCGGTCAGCAGATGAGCCACAAAGCCGGCCATGGCCATCACTGCGTTGGCAACCATTCCGAATCTCAGCGATCGGTACTCGATGTGACGGAATTGACGAATGTCATCCATCACACGTTCGGAATCAGGGCAATGAATCACCATCGCGTGAACTATTCGGTGAATCCAAAAGAAAGAACCGAGAGATCCGGAGCTCCGGAAAGTCGGGCGAATAAACCACCATCGCCAAAACCAGACTCATCACCATTTGAATTAAAATAAAGCTTGCCTTTCTTGGACCAGTAAATAAATTCCACATCTGATTTTGCCGCTCTTTTAGAATCCGATTTTCGCTTTACTGAAATAAATTCTGGATCCTCACTCATGCCCATGAATCGCCTGCCCCCTAGAACAATTACATCCTCCTGAGCATCAAAATCAACAATCTTTTCGGCATGCTTTTTACCATACCTTTCCTCTCGATTAAACCAGAAAATATCAGCTCCACCCTTCCCTTTCAAGCGATCAGCACCAGGCCCATTAAGGAAGAGATCTTGCCCACCAGTACCAGTAATTTTATCCTTCTTTCGACGCTCAGAGGTCAATATATTCACCGGATTAATCAACACATTGCCAATAGGTTTGGCGTCCTGATCAACCGGATCTGGATCAACTGATTCGTTATCGACCGATTCGTTATCGACTGATTCGTTATCGACTGAT
>CAJWLE010000027.1:0-14962 GCA_913042965.1 uncultured Synechococcus sp. | reverse complement strand
TGACAGGCGCTGTCTGGCTGCAGAAAACATCAGCTGTTCTCCTCTGATCGCCGCGAAGGGAGCAGTCCCACAACGACACCAATCATCTCTTCCGGTTTGATCCAGCCCAGTTGTCTGCTGTCGGTGCTTTCAGCCGGGTTGTCGCCCTCCAACCAGAGACCGCCAGCATCACAACGTCGCAGACGTTTGATCATCCGCAGATCCGGCTTCTGTGGATGCAAGGCAACCACGATGTGCCCCAATGGCGGTGGGATGTCGACATCCCACCGCTTCACCAGAACCCTGTCCTGAGGGTTCAGAGCTGGTTCCATCGAACGACCTTGCACCTGCATCAAAAGGCGGCGGCCACAAAAAAACAGCAGCAGGTCGATCAAACCTGCTGCTGTCGGGGAATGATTTGTCTGAGCTGCGGGCTCAGGATGCGGTGACCCATGCATCGCTGCGGCCCTTGGATTGCCAGAACATGCCGTGGACTTTTTCAACGGCTGCCATCAGTTCTTCCGCTTTGCCCTGGTCGATGTTCACTTTGCAGGCGCTGCAAAGTTTGGCTGCCTTCCAGAAGGTCTCGTGCAGATCGGGGAATGTGGAGAGGTGTTCGGGCTTGAAATAATCGGTCCAAAGGATCAGAAGCTCCTTCTTCGTCTTCTGAGCCTCTTCCTCTTTGATGGCCACGTAGCGACCAAAGGTGTTGTTGAAGGCGGCAAGAGCAGCGGCATCGCCAGCTGCAGGGGCCTCCATGGCCTTCAGCTTTTTGGTCATCGACAGAACCGCTTCCGCTGCAACACGTGCGGAGGCGGGGTCATAGACACCACAGGGTCCATCGCAGTGGGCTTCCACAACAGAGGCAGGGAATGCTCTGACGAGGGCGGTGAGGGCCGAGCGCAGCATCGGTTCGGATCAAAACGTCTTGTGGGGGAGCCTAGCCGCCGCTCACTTCTTGACGTCGAGTAATTCCACCTCGAAGGTCAGCGTTGCATTGGGAGGAATCACTCCACCGGCACCGCGGCTGCCATAAGCCAGGTCAGGGGGAATGACCAGCTTGCGTTTCCCGCCCACTTTCATCCCCACGACGCCTTCATCCCATCCCTTGATCACCCGACCGGCACCCAGTGGAAAGCTGAATGGGGTCACACGGTCATAACTGGCGTCGAACTGTTTGCCGTTTTCAAGAGTGCCGCGGTAGTGCACCACAACCGTCTGCCCAGCAGAAGCCTCGGCTCCGTCGCCAACGCTCAGCTCAGTGATCTTGAGGCCACTGGCCGTGATGCGGGTGTCGGCGGATTCCAGCGGTCCACCCAGTGCGGAAACGTCAGCGCTGGTGTTGTCAGGAGCCATGGCAAACAAGGTTGGATTGGGATCTTCGGGGTCGAGCTCGAACAGCGGCCTTTGGGTTGTGGCCGAGCCAACGCTTCTCATAACAGCGGTGGTTGTTCCCCCAGTGGGGGCCGCCGTCACTGTGGATGGGGCCACCAGCTGGCTGACCAGCGCCAGAAGCAGGCAGCAAACAAAAATTGTTGAGCTGATAATGATGTCGCGCACGTCTAATGGCTCGTATCGCGTTAATTCTGACCCGTGGCCGGGATCATCAGTTGGTGTCGATCAGTCGATTCTGTTGAGCTGACGCAGCTGTTGTTCCAGCCGATCAATGCGTCCCCGCAGTTCATCCACCTCGCGCTGGCTTGGCACGCCAATGTCCTGCAGCAGGTTGTCGCGGTTGCGCTCGAGGTTTCGCCCCGCTTGTTGCTCCAGTTCCGGGGTCTCCCCTCGCAGGGCTTTCATCACGTCGTCCACAAGGGCTGAAGCCTCGCTCGGATCAAGGCGACCACTGCTGACCCACGCTTGGCTGACACCCCTGAGGCGATCAGCCACCAGAGTTGTTGTGCCGAGACCGCGAAGCAGAAGTTGCTGAAGCGGATTGGCGGCATCCATCGTTTGTTTGTGCATGCTGGGGCCAGGATGCCGTTGCCCACTCCCGCTGACCATGGGCGATGTCCGATCACAGGTGCTGCTGCGCGGTCTGCTCGGTGGTGTTCTGGCTGGAGTGGCCCCCGCCTTCGCAGGCCCGTTGTTGATGGTGCCTGCGCTTGCCCTGCTCTGGTCGGTGGCGACGCGTCCCAGGGTTGCCGCTGTCTGGGGGCTGCTTGCGGTTCTGATCAGCCATCGCTGGCTGCTGGCTCTGCATCCCCTCACCTGGATGGGGATTCCGGCTGCTCTCAGTCTTCCGATTGCCCTCACGGTCTGGTTGATCTGTGGTGGTGCAGCGGCCTTGTTGCTGCTGGTCTGGTCAGGTCTGGCCCGATGGTGTTTCAGCAGGCTCTGGTCTCCCTTTGGCGTTGGGCTGCTGACCGTGCTGTGGGCCGCATCGGAGCTGCTTCTGGAGGGTTCCCCGCTGTTCTGGATCGGTCTCAGTGGCAGTGTCCTGCCGCTGGATCGTCCCCTTGCGGGTCTGGCGCGATGGCTCGGCAGTGGAGGTTTGGCCGCGCTGCAGCTGGGGTGGGGCTGGGGTTTATGGCAGGTGAGCCGCAGGGGTGGACAGGGTTGGACACTCTGGGTTGTCAGCCTCGTCTTGGTGCATGTTCTCGGTGCCCAGCTCCTGGCAGCTCCTGAGTCGCGCGTCGGGCTCAGGCTGGGGGTCTGGCAGCCGGCGATTCCCACACGGGAGAAGTTCAGTCCGGAACGGCAACAGCAATTCAGCCAGCAGCTTGCTGCGGCCCTTCAACAGGCGGAGAGCCTCGGGGTTGAGGCTCTCGTGGCACCGGAGGGAACCCTTCCCTCCCACTGGAGTCCTCCAGCTGAAGGCATCCCACTGCCTCTGCTGAGTGGGGGCTTCCGCTGGGTGAGGGGCCAGCAGCGCAGCAGCCTCCTGCTGGCGTTGCCGGAGCAGCCAAGGCCAAAGGCCCTGCTGGACAAGCATCGGTTGGTTCCGCTTGGGGAATGGTTGCCGCCGTTGCCACCAGGGTTCACCCAAGGATTGTCGGCCGTTGGCGGATTGGAGGCGGGCTCCCCATCGCGCTTGACATCGACAGGGTTTGGTCCCGTCGGTGTGGCGATCTGCTACGAACTGAGCAATGGACGCGCTCTTGCCGCAGCGACAGCGGGCGGAGCGGAATGGTTGCTCACCATTGCCAATCTCGATCCCTACCCGGAGCTGTTGCAGCGCCAGTTTCTGGCGTTGGCCCAGCTGCGCGCGATCGAAAGCGGACGTGATCTTCTGAGCGTTGGGAACACCGGCCCAACAGCTCTGGTGAGGGCGGACGGAACGGTGCAGCGCTTGCTGCCATCCGGTGTCGAGGGCGTTGCAGTGGCCGACCTGCAACGTCGAACCCACAAGTCGCCTTATGTGCAGCTGGTGGGCTGATCGCCCTCCCGTTGAATCAGGCCGCCGCCCAGCACCCGTTCGCCGTCGTAAAACACGGCTGCCTGGCCTGGTGCGATGGAGAACTGCTCCTCGTCAAACGCCAGCTGGCCACGATGGGGTCGCTCTCTCTGGGCGTCGTCGGCTGTGGCTGCCATTGGACTGAGTTCTGCCAGCACCGGCGCACTCCGATAGCGCACCTGAACCTCAACTCGAATCGGCTTCTGGGGTGGATCGATGGAGATCCAGTTGATCTCTCCAACGGTGCAGCTGCGTCGGCCAGCCTCCGCTCGCGGCGCGACCACCACCCGGTTCATGGAGGGGTCGAGTCGGATGACATGCAACGGTTCCCGCCAGGCCACCCCCAGCCCTTTGCGCTGTCCGATCGTGAAGTGCTCAATGCCGTCGTGGTGTCCCAGAACGGTGCCATCAGCCAGCACGATCTCTCCATCCCTTGGCGAGAGGTAGGCGTCGAGAAAGGCGCGCATCGAACCGTGGTGATCCGCCAGGCAGAGATCCTGACTTTCCGGTTTCTTGGCTGTGCGCAGCCCGTGGCGTTGCGCTTCGAGACGGGTATCGGGCTTGGTGAGCTCACCCAGTGGGAAAACGATGCGTCCAAGAACCTCCTGTGGGAGGTCGTAAAGGAAGTAGCTCTGATCCTTGCGGCTATCCAGGCCACGTAGCAGCTGATGGCGATCGTGATCTCCGCCATGGCGGACGCGGGCGTAATGGCCGGTGGCAATGCGTGGCAGGCCACGCTCGTTGGATGCCCAGTCCAGCATCGGGCCGAACTTCACCGAGCGGTTGCACTGGGAGCAGGGCAGCGGTGTGACCCCATCGCGGTAGCCATCCACCAGCCGATTGACGATTTCTCGCTGGAACGTTGCCCGGGTGTCAACAACGTGATGCGGGATGTTCAGTTGTTCGCAGATGCCAGCTGCGTCCACAAGCCCTTCGGCGCAGCAGGCCCCTTTGCCACTCATCAGCCAAAGGGTGAGCCCTTCCACCTCCCAGCCGGCTTCCACCAGAAGAGCAGCGGTTAAAGAGCTATCCACTCCTCCTGAAAGCCCGACGGCCACGCGATGCTCGCCGGGCCAGTTGCGCAGACGCTCCAGGGCCGCTTGCCCAGCGATGGTCGAAGGGCGGTCGGAGGTGCGGGTGAGGCTGCTCATCGGGGGTGCCGTCCTTTCACCAGTGTGAGTTCTCGGGGGCTAGGGGGCCTTCGCCCGGATAGCAAGACATCAAAAGGTGCTGCATCGCACAGAACCTGCCATCAAAAAAGTCGGCATTAATTGTTGATTTTTCACTCAATTGTGTTGCATTCAACATGGTGTGTTGTTGGTTGAAGCAAATCATTGATTTTCGATCATTGAGATTTCGGCTTGGCAAATCTGTTGGAAAGTTGAAGTGTTTCGATTTGCTGTCTTGAATCTGAAGGGATGGTGAAAACAAATCGATTTTTTGTCTCTTCGTAAGAAAGTTCCCTGACCCCATCGGCGTCAGCGCGAATGGTTTCCTCAGCATCGAAACCCATCGATTCCCAGCGGCGCCGCAGCAGCGACCCTGTGAGTTGGTATTTGGCAACGATCGGTCGCATTCCTTTGCTGACCCCCGCCGAAGAAATTGAACTCGGCAACCAGGTCCAGTCGATGATGGCCCTCACTGAGGATGGAAAAAGAACATTCGAAGATGGTGAGCTCGACGGCAAGCAGCGCCGGATGCTGCGGATCGGCCGCCGTGCCAAAGAGCGAATGATGAAGGCGAACCTCCGCCTGGTTGTCAGTGTTGCCAAGAAATATCAGGGCAAAGGTCTTGAGTTGCTCGACCTGATTCAGGAGGGTTCCCTGGGCCTGGAGAGAGCCGTTGAGAAATTTGACCCCACCCGTGGCTACAAATTTTCCACCTATGCGTTCTGGTGGATTCGTCAGAGCATGACGCGCGCCATCGCCTGTCAGTCCCGCACGATTCGGCTCCCTGTGCATCTCAGTGAGCGCCTTACGACGATCCGGAAGGTCAGTCTTGATCTCGCTCACAAGCTTGGAGCCATGCCAAGCCGGATTGAGATCGCCGAAGCGATGGACATCCCTCTTGATGAACTGGATTCGCTGCTGCGACAAGCACTCACCACCAGCAGTCTTGATGCACCGGTGAACGGCGAGGAAGGTCGCAGTTTTCTGGGCGATCTGATTGCTGACTCATCGCTTGAAGAACCGCTCGATCTTGTTGAGCAGCGCATCCACCATGAGCAGTTGGGTCGCTGGCTCAGCCATCTCAGCGAACAGGAGCAGCACGTCCTGAAAATGCGTTTCGGTCTCGAGGGTCAGGAGCGCCACACCCTCGCCGAAATTGGTCGGTTGATGGAGGTGTCTCGTGAACGGGTCCGTCAGGTGGAGCTGAAGGCCCTGAGAAAACTGCGGAACCTCACCCGCCGGCTTCCCAGCGGGATCTAGTTTCGCAATCTGAGCCTTCAGTCTTCGGCCCAGATGTAACGCGTGAGCTCTGCTGGATCCGGCTCGGGAGCCGACAGAGCGAAATCGATGCAGTCTCCGATCACTGCATCGATTTCTTTTTCGATGGCGCGCAGCTCATCTGCGCTGGCTAGTCCAGCCTCAGTGAGATCCTTTTCAAGCGACTTGAGCGGATCTCGCTTCGCCCAGAACTGCTTCTCCTGTTCCGAGCGGAGTTCGTCAGGGTCGGCCAAGGAATGGCCACGGAAGCGGTAGGTCAGGCATTCCAGCAACGTGGGTCCTTCCCCCGCCCGGGCGCGAGCAACAGCGCGTTCAGCAGCGGCGCGCACTGCCAGCACATCCATACCGTCCACCTCTTCACCGGCCATGCCGAAGGACGCCGCCTTCCGCCAGATCTCTGGATCACTGGTGGCGCGGTCGTGCGCCATGCCGATCGCCCATTTGTTGTTTTCGACCACAAAAATGATCGGCAGCTTCCAGAGCTGGGCCATGTTCATGCATTCGAAGAACTGACCGTTGTTGCAGGTGCCGTCACCGAAAAACGCCGCGGTGACGGAATCGCTTGAGGCATCGCCCAAGGCATCGCGCTTGTACCGGCTGGTGAATGCTGATCCCAGAGCCACCGGAATTCCTTCAGCGATGAAGGCGAAGCCGCCCAACAGGTGGTGCTCCTTGGAGAACAGGTGCATCGAGCCGCCACGACCTTTGCTGCAACCTGTCTCCTTGCCGAAAAGTTCACTCATCACCTCACGGGCAGGAACACCGGCGCTGAGGGCGTGCACGTGGTCGCGATAGGTGCTGCAGAACCAATCGTGCTGACGCTTCATCGCGCCGATAACCCCTGTGCTGACAGCCTCCTGGCCGTTGTAGAGGTGCACGAACCCGAACATCTTGCCCCGGTAGTACATCTCTGCACACTTGTCCTCGAAACGGCGTCCGAGGGTCATGTCTTTGTAGAGAGCAAGACCGGTGTCACGGTCGACTGTGGCTCGTGGGCCACTGACCAGGTTGGAGAGACGTTCGGCGTGAGGACCGGCGGCCGCGCTGCTGATGGGAGCGGTATCGACCGCAAGGTCCTGACCCATGACAGTCCTTTCAATTAGGCAGAACTTTAAGGGCCAACGGATGTCCAATGGGCAAAACCCCAGACACTGACTAAAGTCCGCCTCGATTGGGGACTCGCCGGTGGATCTGCCCATCGATCACTTCAGACTTCTGGGCGTCAGTCCTTCGGCTCAGGCTGACGCGATTCTTCGACGTCTTCAGAGCCGTTGCGACAGTCCTCCCGATCAGGGGTTCACCCATGAGGTGATCGTTCAACGGGAAACCCTGTTGCGCCGATCTGCTGATCTGCTGACGGATGCAGCAGCACGGGCTGAGTACGAAGCAGCCCTGCTTGCACTGAGTGAATCCCATCCCAACGAAACCGTCGGTCTGGATCTTTCGGCCAGCAATGAAGTGGCTGGCCTGATCCTGCTCTGGGAAGCCGGGGCAGCTCAGGAGGCGTTCCAGCTCGCACGCCAGGGGCTGCAGCCTCCTCAGGCCCCCGCGCTTGGTAGTGGCCGTGAGTCGGATCTCACCCTGGTCGCCGCGCTGGCCTGCCGAGCGGCAGCGGAGGCTGAGCAACAACAGCGCCGTTATGAATCCGCCGCGCAGCTCCTGCGCGATGGGATCGAGCTTCAGCAGCGCATGGGAAAACTTCCCGATCAGGAGGCTGTGCTGGAGCGTGAACTGAAGTCCTTGCTCCCTTTCCGGATCCTGGACCTGCTGAGCCGCGATCTCAGTGCGGTGTCCGATCACGATCAGGGCATCGCTCTTCTGGACGCCCTCGTGCGCGAACGCGGTGGTCTGGAAGGTCAGCTGTCTCTTGCGGACAGCTCGGCGATGACCCAGGCCGATTTCGAATCTTTCTTCCAGCAGATCCGCTGTTTCCTCACCGTTCAGGAGCAGATCGATCTGTTCAGCAGCTGGCAGGCAGAAGGCTCTGGCGAGGCGGGCTTCCTGGCGGTTTTTGCACTCACGGCAGCAGGTTTCTCCCGTCGCAAGCCGGAATTGATCGAACAGGCCCGCGAGCAAGTGCAGCGGCTATCCACGATCGAGCTGGACCCGATGCCGCTACTCGGCTGTCTTGATCTGCTGCTGGGCAACGTGGCCGAGGCAGCGAATCATTTCCGCTCGATCAGGGACCCTGAACTCTTGCGCTGGTTATCTGACCATCCAGGGGATGACCTGGCAGCCCAATGTGAGTACTGCAGGGTCTGGCTCGAGCGCGATGTCATGCCGGGGCATCGAGATGTGGATCCCGCCGGTGTGGACCTCGATGCCTGGTTCGCTGACAGGGATGTTCAGGCCTACGTGGATCGACTCGATCGTCAAAGCGCCAGCTCCGGTGAAGCCCCCACAAGTGGTGTGACGTCCAGTGGTGTGACGACCGGTGGGATCACCATCGGTGGGATGTCTTTCCCGTCGGAATGGCTGGGATCGGCTGATCCAGCACCTTCAGACCGTGACGAACTGCGTGTTGGAGCGAACTCTGACGACGAAGAACAAGCGACCCAGATCACACGTCAATGGAGGCCATGGGCACTCGGCGCCGCCGGACTTGCGCTGTTGTCTGCGCTCGTCTTCGCCGTGCAGCGCAACAGCCATCAGCCTCCTAAGCCGGAGCAACGCCCGTCATTGGAGCAACCCTCCTCTGAACCAAGCCCAGCAGCGCAGCCTTCTGCTGAAAAGCCTTCCCCAGCTCAACCGCAAGCCAACCTCCGATCTGAAACCACGGCGCCCGGAACGACGCTTGCGCCTCTTGTTGCGGACAAACCGGATGAGCAACAGCTGAGGGCCTTGATTCAGGGCTGGCTCGACAGCAAGGCCCGGGCTCTTCAAGGTCAGCCCTCCGATCTGCCTGTGGTGGCCCGGCCGCGGCTGATTGAGCGCGTGGATCAGGAGCGGGCCGCAGATCTTGCCGCCGGCAACACCACAGTGGTTGAAGCTTCTGTGACGGCACTGGATGTGGTGAGTCGCCAGCCGCGCCGTATCGAACTAAAGGCCGAGGTGGCCTACAGCGACAGCACAACCGATGGATCCGGCGCAGTGGTTCGCAGAACCAAGCCAGGCAGCCTGAGCATCACTTACATCCTTGGCCGCGACGGCGATCAGTGGAGGCTGACGGCTTATATCCCGCAGGGTTGATTCTTCGGGGTGGCGTCGCTTTTTACGATCAGGTCATCAAATCCGTTGAGCCGCCCCGATGTTCGATGAGTTGTCAGCCCGCTTTGAAGATGCGGTCAAGGGGCTGAGAGGCCAAGACACCATCAGCGAGACGAACGTCGAGGTGGCTCTGAAAGACGTGCGTCGAGCGCTGCTTGAAGCGGATGTGAGCCTGCCGGTGGTCAAAGACTTTGTTGCCGATGTGCGGCAGAAGGCCGTCGGCGCCGAAGTGGTTCGTGGGGTCAGCCCGGACCAGAAGTTCATCCAGGTGGTGCATGAGCAGCTGGTGGAGGTGATGGGAGGCGATAACGCTCCCCTGGCCAAGGCCTCCGAAGCTCCGACGGTTGTGCTCATGGCCGGTCTGCAGGGTGCTGGTAAGACAACGGCCACCGCAAAGCTTGGCCTGCATCTCAAAGATCAGGGCCGTCGTGCCCTGATGGTGGGTGCCGATGTCTACCGTCCTGCGGCCATTGAGCAGCTCCGGACCCTTGGTGGGCAAATCGGAGTGGAGGTGTTCAGCCTTGGTTCTGAGGCCAAACCGGAGGACATCGCGGCTGCGGGTCTGGCCAAGGCGAAGGCAGAAGGGTTCGACACGTTGCTTGTCGACACGGCCGGCCGCCTTCAGATCGATACGGAGATGATGGGTGAGATGGTGCGGATCCGTACCGCTGTGCAGCCGGATGAGGTGCTGCTGGTGGTGGATTCAATGATCGGTCAGGAGGCGGCGGAACTCACCCGCGCTTTCCACGATCAGGTCGGTATCACCGGTGCGGTGCTCACCAAGCTCGATGGGGACTCCCGCGGCGGAGCAGCGCTGTCGATCCGAAAGGTCAGCGGTCAGCCGATCAAGTTCATCGGCACCGGTGAGAAAGTTGAGGCGCTGCAGCCTTTTCACCCGGAGCGGATGGCCAGCCGCATCCTCGGCATGGGGGATGTGCTGACGCTGGTTGAGAAGGCCCAGAAGGAGGTCGAGCTCGCCGACGTCGAGAAGATGCAGAAGAAGCTGCAGGAGGCGACGTTCGATTTCTCGGATTTCGTCAAGCAGATGCGTCTGATCAAGCGGATGGGATCGCTTGGGGGACTGATGAAAATGATCCCCGGCATGAACAAGCTTGATGACGGCATGCTCAAGCAGGGAGAACAGCAGCTCAAGCGGATTGAGGCAATGATCGGATCGATGACGGAACAGGAACGGGAGAATCCCGATCTCCTGGCGGGTCATCCGTCCCGTCGGCGTCGCATCGCGACGGGGAGCGGTCATCAGCCAGCCGAAGTCGACAAGGTTCTGGCTGATTTCCAGAAGATGCGGGGGTTCATGCAGCAGATGAGCAATGGTGCGATGCCTGGTATGGGGGGCATGCCTGGAATGCCAGGTATGGGTGGAATGCCCGGGATGGGAGGCATGCCTGGAATGGGAGGCATGCCCGGCCAAGGCCCAGCTGCTGGCCGGCGCGGCAAGGGCGGCCCGCCGAAGCGTCAGAAGCCAGCCAAAAAACGTCGTGGCTTTGGAGACCTTTAGACCGGAAGGTATGATGGTCTTTGGCAAGTGTTGCGGCACTGCCTGATTCACCCACCACCTTTCACACCAAGGCCACGATGATCAAGCTCCGCCTGAAGCGGTTTGGCAAGAAGCGGGAAGCGAGCTTCCGCCTCGTGGCCTGCAACAGCACCTCCCGCCGGGACGGGCGTCCGCTCGAGGAGCTTGGTTTTTACAACCCCCGCACCAAGGAAACCCGGCTGGACACGGAGGCCATTCGTGAGCGCCTCGGCCAGGGTGCACAGCCCACCGACGTGGTGCGGACTCTGCTTGAGCGTGGTGGACTTCTCGAGAAGTCAGTCCGATCGGCCGAAACCGTCGGCAAGCTGAAACAGGCTGCCAAGCGTGAAGCGGATGCCAAGCAGGCCGCCAAGGATGCGGCTGAGGCCAAGGCTGCAGCGGCTGCTGAGTCTGATTCCACCGGCTCCGACTCCACTGCCTCCGACTCCACCGAGGGCTGATCATTCCGGTGTCTGACGACGGCGAGCGCAGCCGTTTCGTTCTCGACCTCCCTGATCCCGACGCTGCATTGGCTCTTGCCGGTGAAGCGGAAACAACCCTGCATCGCCTTGAGGCTCTCACTGGAGCTTCAACGGTTTTGCGGGGTCTTCAACTGGTCATCACCGGCCGGCCAACGCAGATCGAGCGAGCGGCTGCGGTGGTGGAACTGGTGCGCCCGATCTGGCAGGAGGGGCAGTCGGTCACGTCGGTGGATCTACAAACGGCTCTGGGTGCTTTGAACACCGGCCGAGGCGACGACCATGCCGCGATGAATGACCAGGTGCTGGCCCGCAGTCAGACCGGCAACATGCTTCGTCCTCGCACCTTGAGGCAGAAGAAGTATGTCGATGCCATGGAACGCCACGACCTCACCTTCGCCCTTGGACCGGCTGGCACCGGCAAGACCTTTCTCGCCACTGTTCTGGCGGTCAGGATGCTGACCGAGCGCAAGGTGGAACGACTGATTCTCACCCGTCCTGCAGTTGAAGCGGGAGAGCGTCTGGGTTTCCTGCCTGGGGATCTTCAGCAGAAGGTGGATCCCTACCTTCGCCCTCTCTACGACGCGCTGCACTCTTTGCTGGGACCGGAGAAGACGGGCGTGCTGCTCGAAAAAGGTGTCATTGAGGTGGCTCCACTGGCCTACATGCGCGGCCGCACCCTCAGCGATGCATTTGTGATCCTTGACGAGGCACAGAACACCACGCCAGCGCAGATGCGCATGGTGCTCACGCGACTTGGCGAACGCTCGCGGATGGTCGTGACCGGTGACATCACTCAGGTGGATCTGCCGTCATCCCAGTTGTGTGGCCTGGTGGAGGCGTCCGACGTGCTTGAGGGTGTGGAGGGTGTCGCGGTGTGTCGTCTCACCGCGGCAGACGTGGTGCGTCACCCCCTTGTTCAGCGGGTGGTGGAGGCTTATGCCCGTCGCGATGAGCGCAAAACGCCGAAGATTCAGCGGCGATAGGGAGATCCACACCCCAAACCCTTGTTATCGCTGGCAGAGTGACCAAAGCATTCTGTGTTCTGGTCGATATGCCAGCCAGCAGCAATTTTCAAGAGGCCATCCGCGACGCGCAATCGAGTGCGCTTGTGGGCCCCAATGTGGTCAACAAAGCTCTCCCCTATGTCGGTGGGGGGATGGTTCTCACCTCGGTAGGCGTTCTGGGAGGTATTTCCCTTCTCGCTTCCGGTAGTCCTCTGTTCACGCCTCTCTTCTGGGTGGCATTGATCGGCAACCTTGTTCTCTTCTTCGTCGCCCAGAACGTGGCGTTGAAGGGCAACAATTCCACCGCTCTCCCTCTGCTGGCGGTTTACAGCCTGATCACCGGTTTCACTCTCAGTGGTCTGGTGGCCATGGCCGGTGCAGTTGCGGGGATCGGTGCTGTCGGTACAGCCGCACTGGCCACCGGCGTCACCTTCGTGATCGCCTCGATCGTTGGTCGCCGTATGAGCGATTCAGTGGGCCAGGCTCTTTCCGGTGTTGTCGGTCTTGGGCTCGTTGGCTTGATTCTGGCGATGGTGGTGCAATTCATCGGTGGAATCTTTGCTCCAGCGATGTTCCACGGCACCAGCTTTGAGTTGATGATTGCCGGCTTCGGCACCGTCCTGTTCGTGGGGGCCGCCTTTGTCGACTTCTACACAATGCCTCGCTCCTACCGGGACGATCAGTACCTGGCAGGTGCTCTGAGCATGTACCTGACCTACATCAATCTGTTCATTTTCATCCTGCGGTTGATCATCGTTCTGAATGGCGGCGGTCGTCGCGATTGATTTCAGCTCTCCAGATTTCATTCACCGCCCCGGTTCATCCGGGGCTTTTTTGTGTTCGATTCTCAGGATTCAGCCACGCCATAAACACTTTTTCCAATGGCCTGTTTCTGCTCGGTGTCGTAGCCCCATTTCTTCAGGAAGGCCACGTCCTCTCCCCGGTTGTCTAAGGCGGCCGCCAGCAGTTGCTCCAGCCGTTCCTTCACGAGGGAAGGTTCCAATTGACGGAGGAGTTCGGTGCAGCGGGCGGTGACCCGTTCGGAACCGGCCTGCTGGGCGCTGTCGCCCGAACGGCGATGTTGAACAGCCATGGCGCTGCTCATGGCCAGATTGCGCACGCTCAGGTCCACAACGCCTTCGCCGGCATTGCGCAGTTGCCCAACAACGGCATCGGGAAGACGGTCCATCAGCGCGCTGTCTCCGGCGAGGCTCACCACAAAAAAGCCCCGAGCTCCATCGCGACTGGCCACGATCTCACCGACGCGGTCCGCCAGGACTTCATCGGTCATCTCTTCATTTTCCCAGTGCTGCAGCCAGGCCGCAGTGATCTCCATCGCCTGCTGAAAACTGGGTTGCAGATCTGCCATGGCTGCGCAATCGATCCCGGACAGGCTATGGCTGCACTCCCTTGACCACTCAGACTGATGGGATGGCTTCCACTCCGCGACCGAAGGATCATCGCTCCGGTTTCATCGCTCTGATCGGTCGCCCCAATGTGGGCAAATCCACCCTGGTGAATCAACTGGTGGGAGAAAAGGTTGCGATCACCTCACCGGTGGCGCAGACCACGCGAAACCGTCTGCGGGCCATCCTCACCACGGAGGAGGCACAAATGGTGCTGGTGGATACGCCGGGTATTCATAAGCCCCATCACCTGCTGGGCGAGCGGCTGGTGCGAAGCGCCCGCAGCGCCATCGGTGAAGTGGATCTTGTGCTGTTGCTGTTGGAGGGGTGTGAGCGCCCTGGCCGCGGCGATGCTTTCATCGTCAATCTGCTGCGCCAGCAGTCTCTGCCGGTGCTGGTTGCGTTGAACAAATGGGACAAGGTTCCCCTGGCCAGCCAGGACGAGGCAGGGTCGGCCTACTCGGAGCTTCTGGCTGAAACCGAGTGGCCTGTCCACCGTTGCAGTGCCCTTGACGGTGACGGATGTGAGCTGCTTACAGCAGCGATGGCAGAGCAGCTGCCGCTTGGTCCGCAGCTTTATCCGCCGGAGATGGTTTGCGATCAGCCGGAGCGGGTCCTGCTGGGGGAGTTGATTCGCGAGCAGGTCCTGATGAATACCCGCGAGGAGGTGCCCCACAGCGTTGCCGTCACCATCGACCGGGTGGAGGAGATGCCGGCTCAAGGGTCCGGCTCCGGACGCACCGCTGTGCTGGCGACGGTGCTGGTGGAGCGCAAAAGCCAGAAGGGAATCCTGATCGGCAAGGGCGGCGCGATGCTGAAGACCATCGGCCAGGGGGCCCGGCTGCAGATGCAGACCCTGATCGATGGCCCCGTTTATCTCGAATTGTTCGTGAAGGTGGTGCCGGACTGGCGCAGCAAGCCCGCCCGCCTGGCGGAACTGGGGTATGGCCAGGACGCCTAACTTCCTTTGAACGATGTCCAGCTGGTGAAGTCGGCTGAGAGGATGCGGCTATGAGCGATCAACCCTTTCCCCCCACTGATCCGTCTGCTTTTCTGGCTCTCTGCGCCGGTGAATGGATGAGCCTGCGCAGCAGCTTTGAGCTATCCAGCGGCGGTGACGACGCTTGGCACAGCAGTGAACGGGGGGAGTTGGTCGTTGGATTTAAGGCCACGGCGGACCATGGCCCAGGCCAGCTGCAGGTTTCGGCACCCGACGGGGCAGCAACGGCTTTGGCCTTTGCTGAAGACGGCGGGTTGAGCATCGATGGCTCCACCACAGGGCAATGGCGCTTCTGGCCAGACGGAAGCATGGAACTGAACCTGTCGCGTTCCGACGGCAGCGTCGTTCAGGAGAGGATCTGGTTCACCCGAGCCAACCTGCGCCTGCGCAGCACCACGGCGGTGGATTCCCAGGGGGTGCCGCTGCAGGGAAGTTTCTGCACCGACATCCGACGGGTGTCGAAGCCCGCAGCCTGAACTGCCATGGCGCCCTACCGCCTCGAT
>CAJWLE010000026.1:0-15008 GCA_913042965.1 uncultured Synechococcus sp. | reverse complement strand
CTGGATGCCATGCCGGAGCAAATAAAAAGGTGACACCGGTGGAAGCGATTGCATCAACCACCGTCTTGAGAGGAGCCTTGAGATTCAGGCCAAGACCCTCCAGCACATCCGCCGAGCCCACCTTGCCGCTGGCGCTGCGGTTGCCGTGTTTGGCCACCTTCACGCCACAGGCCGCTGCGGTGAAGGCAACGGCAGTGGAGATATTGAACGTGTCAGCACCGTCACCACCGGTGCCGCACGTATCCACCATCAGAAGATCGGGTCGGGCACAGGGCAGAGGGCAGGCCTCCCGCAACACTCCGGCCATGGCCGCCAGCTCATTGGCCACCATGCCCTTGGCACGAAGACCCGCCAGGAAACCACCCGTCTGCACAGGGGTCAGCTCCTCAGCCAGCCAGGCCTGCATCAATTGTGTTGACTGAGCCGCTGACAGCGCCTTTCCCTGCAGCAGCTGCTCAAGCAGAGCAGGCCAAGACGAAACGTCAGCGGACATCAGATCAATGCAACGGACTTCACTATCCCGCGATCCCTCGGTTCCTGGCCAGACGGTCACCAGCTCCGACCTCCACACTCCTAGGTTGAACAACCCAGACCAAAACCGGCATGGCGGCGATGCGCCTGGACCTGATCGGCCGCTACCTGCGCCCGCATCGCAGAACCGTTCTCATGGGGGCGATTGCCCTCGTGGTGGTCAACATCCTCAGCGTCACGATCCCGATGGAGGTCCGTCGGGTCATCGACGAACTTCAGGACGGCTTCTCCTACGCAAGCGTGTTGCGCCAGGCCGGCTGGATTGTGTTGCTGGCGAGCACCATGGCAGGCGTACGCCTGCTGTCCCGCCAGTTGGTGTTCGGTGTAGGGCGGCAGGTGGAGGTGGAGCTGCGCCAGCGACTGTTCGATCACATGCTCCGCCAGGAGCCTTCCTGGGTGCAGACCCGAGGAAGCGGTGACGTGATCAGCCGGGCAACCAGCGATGTGGAGAACATCCGCCGCTTGCTCGGGTTTGCGGTATTGAGCCTGACCAACACCCTGCTCGCCTATTGCCTGACCCTCCCGGCCATGCTGGCGATTGATCCCTGGCTGACCCTGGCAGCCATTGGGCTCTACCCGGTGATGCTCAGCGTGGTGAGGCTGTTCGGCGGTCGCATGATGCAACAGCAGCGGCTGCAGCAGGAGGAGTTATCCGGCCTCAGTGATCTGATCCAGGAAGATCTGTCTGGCATCGGTGCCATCAAGATCTATGGCCAGGAGGCGTCGGAGCAGCAAGCCTTCGCGGAACGCAACCGCAACTACCGCAACAGCGCCATCCGCCTTGCACGAACGCGCAGCACCCTGTTTCCACTGCTTGAAGGCATTTCCTCCATCTCCCTTCTGCTGCTTTTGGCCCTGGGCAGCGGCAAGCTCGGTGAAGGCAGCCTGACGATCGGCGGACTCGTCGCACTCATCCTTTACGTGGAACGTCTGGTGTTTCCCACTGCATTGCTGGGATTCACCCTCAACACCTTTCAGACCGGTCAGGTGAGCCTGGAACGGGTGGAGGAGCTTCTGCGCCGTCAACCGCTGATTCGAGATTCAAAGACTGCAACCGATGAACGACAACGCGCTGAGGGACGACTCGAAGCCCGAGATCTCTGCATTCGGTACGAGGGGGCCGACCGCGACACGTTGAAGGGCGTCAGTTTCAGCATCGAACCAGGCGAATTGGTCGCCGTGGTGGGCGCTGTGGGTTGCGGCAAGACCACCCTCGCCCGTGCCTTCGGCCGCATGGTGCCGGTACCGGATGGCCAACTCTTCCTCGATGGAGTCGATGTGAACGAGTTGCCGCTGAACAGCCTGCGAGGCGACGTGGCGATGGTCCCCCAGGAAGGATTCCTGTTCACCAACACCCTGGCCGACAATCTCCGTTATGGGGAACCCGAGGCCGAAGCCAACTCCGTTGAACAAGCCGCTGAACGGGCCCGGCTGCTCGACGACGTGAGGGGATTTCCCGAAGGATTTGCAACGATCGTGGGCGAACGGGGAATCACCCTCAGCGGCGGGCAACGGCAACGCACGGCTCTGGGGCGAGCTCTGCTGGTCTCCGCTCCGGTGCTCGTACTTGATGACGCCCTCGCCAGCGTTGACAACAACACGGCTGCGGCGATTCTCGACTCCATCCGCACGACCGATGGCCGGACGATTGTGATGATCAGCCACCAGTTATCAGCTGCCGCCGCCTGCGATCGGATCCTGGTGATGGAGCAGGGACGCATCGTCCAACAAGGTCACCATCTCGATCTGATCAACACACCCGGGGTGTATCGGCGCCTCTGGGAAAGACAACAGGCTGCTGAGCAGCTCGATGCGATCGCGGGCTGAAGCTGAAGAAGTTGCAGGCAGACGCAGACAGACCACCGAATTGTGGCTTAGCTGTAAAAACGCTTGGATTCCCAATGACCAGTGGTTCTCCCCTGGCGATGCGCTGCACGCTCACGTTCGGCGACATCTACGGCCAGGTTCTTGCCTGGATGGTGGTGATCTTTGTCAGCCTGGCTGCAGGACTGGCTTTGATGGGCTCGAGCCGTCCACTCTTCGCCTTGGTGGGCGTGGGTTTGATTCTGGTGCTCAGCCTCCCTTTTCTGCTGTTCGCCTTTGTGACGACACTGCTGAACCACGTCCAGCTTGAGCCGGTGCCGTCAGGCGATCAGGCTTCCTAAGGTTCAGTCCTGCTTCCAAGCGTTCATGCTTCCGTCCTGGTTGACCCAACGCGGCGCCGAGTCCTCAATGGAGGATGCTCACGCTGTGCTCGGCACTCCACTGCGAGCGCCGCTGATGAGTGATCAGGAAGAAGCTCTTTTTGCCTGCGGTTGTTTCTGGGGTGCCGAAAAAGGCTTCTGGAAACTGCCCGGAGTCGTATCGACCGCGGTTGGCTATGCAGGCGGACATACCCAGGATCCCAGCTATCGCGATGTCTGCTCTGGCCGGACAGGCCACACGGAAGTTGTGCGGGTTGTCTGGAGTTCACCGGCCGTTGACTTCAGCGATCTGCTGAAACTGTTCTGGGAATGCCATGACCCAACCCAGGGAAACCGTCAGGGCAACGACACCGGTAGCCAGTATCGATCAGCCATTTACACCACCAATGAACGACAGATGGCTCTGGCCATCAGCAGCAGGGATGCCTACCAGATCGCTCTGAATCAGAACGGTTACGGGCCGATCACAACCGAGATTCAAGCCGATCAGACCTTCTATTTCGCGGAGGGCTATCACCAGCAGTATCTGGCCAAGCCGGGGAGTCGGCCCTATTGCTCAGCCATGCCCACTCAGACAGTGCTTGAGGGATTCGACGGTGCTGATTTCCTGTTGCCACAGAAGATCTGGAGCGGCTTCGACTGGAGCATCAGTCACTGCGTGCTGCGCAGCGACAATGCCCCCTTCCGGCTGGTATCCAATGGGTGATCGACAGGTTCTGATCGCCATCGCAATGACCGTTTTTCTGGTGTTGGGCCTGGTGTTCTCAACGCGAACACCGGAAGCGAGCCGTGGTCCAGAACTGCTCTGGCGCGATACGCCGGCTGAAGCAAGTGGTTCGCTGCAAATCTGACCACCACGATGCAGCGGTCATCGATGGAGATGGCAAGGTGAGAGCTCAGGAGGTCCGTTGTCTTGCCCGTCAGCGATCAGCAGGACAGACGCGACTCGGAGAAGCGCCAGTCGGAGGAGCGCTCACTCCATCCCCTGCCACGGGGACTGGTTGAGCTCTATGGCTTGGTCGCCGTATTAGTGGTGCTCATCCCTGAATGGCTGGCGGACGGAACGATCTCCATCAGCCAGGCTGCTGGACCGGAATTTCTTCCGATGCGCTCCCGCGCATGGCGAACCTTGCCGGAATTACGGCTCGCTGCAATGAGCTTGCGCGAGTTGAGGCAGCTGGCGCGCCAGCTGCGTGTGGTTCAGTACGCCAGTTGCCATCGAGAGCAGCTCACCAGCCGGATGCTGCGTCGTCTCAAGGGCCGGAATGCCCTGTGATAACTTAAATCTGACGGGGCGTGGCGCAGCTTGGTAGCGCACTACTTTGGGGTAGTAGGGGTCGTGGGTTCAAATCCCGCCGCTCCGATTTTCTGATCCGTTCAACCCCTCCCGATGGTCCATCGACCGTTAGGGACATCCACCGGCATCAATGCCGGTTTTTTTGTGGCTTGAACGCATCAAAAAAGGGGCCCGAAGGGGCCCTTGCGAACGTTCAGATCCAGATCACTGACCGATTTTGTTCACTGCGGCCTTTGATTTAGCCAGGATGTCTCCCTTCAAGGGAACAAAGCCCAGGGACGGAGCTTTGTTCTGAGCAGCGTCGCTCAGCATGTAGTTGAAGGCTTCCTTCACCACAGCAGCATCGGCCCCGTTGCCGGTCTCGTAGGCCAGAACCCAGGTGAGGGTGGCGATGGGGTAAGCCCCCTTAGCGGTGGGGTTGGGATCGGTGCCGGCAAGGTTGTCATCCAGAGCAATGCCGTTCAAGGCAACGGCACCAGCTTCAACCGAGGGCATCAGGGATTCGCCGGATTTGTTCTCCAAAGCCGCAGCACGCACATCGCCTTTGATGTACGACTGGTTCACGTAGCCGATGGCTCCGACACGGTTCTGAATCACGCCGGCAACACCGGAGTTGCCTTTGGCGCCCACACCTGCAGGCCACTTCACAGACTTACCGGTTCCGAGGGTCCAGGTCTTGGAGAAGGCCTGCATGGAATTGGTAAAGGCCTTGGTGGTGCCGGAGCCATCGGAACGGTGAACCCAGGTCAGCGTTCCGGCTTCACAACCCAGCTCTTGCCAGTTCTGAATGAGGCCCATCGCAATACCGACAGCCTGCTCCTGGGTGAGCTTGAGATCACAACCGGGCTTGTTGTATCCGAAGGCGATGGTGCCACCGACCATGGGGATCTGCACAACGCCACGGCCGACCTTGGCCATGTTCTCCTTCTTCATCGGGTCATCCGATGCGCCGAAGTTCACGGTCTGGTCGATGAATGCCTTGCGCCCTGCACCGGACCCCACGGCCTGGTAGTTCACCTGAGCCCCACCCTCCTGGGCCAGATCCGCAAACCAGCGCTGATACACCTTGGCTGGAAACGATGCTCCGGCACCATTCAACTGAAGAGGTCTTCCAGACCCAGCTCCCTGGGTGTCATCGGGTTGGGATTGACAGGAGGCCACCCCAACGCCAACGGCGATCATTGAAGAGACGATCAGGGCCTTCGAGGTGAAGGTCATGGAGTGGCTGAAGAATGTCCAGCACTTCTTTAGCTGACTCCCCTCGTCTTGGTCTTCAGGAATCGGGCAGCGACCCGCAAAAGCCTCGAAAAATGATCTTTTTAGGCTCGCCTCGATGAATGAAGGCGTGTGGCTGCGGAATATCGGTTCAGCCAGCGATTGATGCGCTGACGCTGCGCCGGTGGAATCTCTTCAAGCAGCTGTGACAGCTCCTCAGCCCCCATGCGTTGCAACGCGCGCACATCCACATGCCAGAGGGCCTCAGCTTCACGGATCAGGCGAGCCCAAGTGCGTGCCTGTTGCCAGTGGCGCAATCGTGTCTGCGGCAGATGGTGCTGTTTATGAATGAAGACCGCCATGACATCACCTTGATGCGCATGGGTCGAGTCACTGCAAAACAACGCAGTAGCTTCGGAGAGCTGAAGCAAAAGAGCAGCATCGCCGAATCAGGTCGAGCGATTGTCTGCTGTGTCATCGGGAGAGACGTCCACCGCAACAACGGGGAACGTCAGTTCAGCGCATTCCCGTTCGCTCAGGCGACGGGTCCATGCGCCCTTGATCGGATCATTCCAACGGAAACCGGCCTCCTTGGCTTGCTGGCGCTCCTCAAAGGAGACCCGAGCCCGCACCAGACGACGGGGCTCCAACCCACGCATCAACAGAGTTTCCAGATCATCACAGCGTGCAAAGACTTCGGCGAGGTAGATGCAATCGGTCAGAGCACGA
The DNA here is from genome assembly GCA_913042965.1 of uncultured Synechococcus sp. Taxonomy (GTDB): domain Bacteria; phylum Cyanobacteriota; class Cyanobacteriia; order PCC-6307; family Cyanobiaceae; genus Parasynechococcus. The sequence continues at coordinate 9,032 of CAJWLE010000026.1, read as the reverse complement.
TGGGCAGCCCAGACCGGCACGCCATAGGCCAGAGCCAGATCACGCACCGAAGGTCGTGATCGAAGCTGGCGGTCGGCAGGCCAGCGAATGTCCTCCATCGAACAAAGCCAGGGGCGCACCAGCGGAGGAAGCGCTCCCCTGCCGAACCACTGCCGATCAAAGGCAGCGTTGTGAGCCACCAGAACATCGGCCGCTTCCACCAGGAGCTGGAACCAACGCAGCCCCTCAGACCATGGCTGGGGCAGCCGGGTTACAGCAGCAGGGATGCGATTGATCGCTTCAGCAGCATTGGTGTCGACCGGCAGCAGGAATGATTGCTGCGCCAGTACGGAGCGGGAGGCCACATCAAACAGGATTGCCCCCACCTCAAGACAGGAATCAACCTCGGGATCAAGACCGCTGGTTTCGGTGTCCAGGATCAGAAGCGAGGTGGGTCCTGAATCAAAATCTGCACGCGGCTCTGGGACAGGAACGGGCTGAGTGGCTGCAGGCGCCACCGAGAAATTCCCAAGCAGATCAAGCTGATTCCCCATGCCGTCTCCCATGGACTCCCCCAAATTCTCACGCCCACTGCAAGGGCCAGGTTCCTAGGGTTTCTTCGCTTGCTTGCACTCGGATGGCTTTCGGCATCGGTGACTCTCTACCGGACTTCAACCTGGAGGACCAGAACGGTGAGATGAGATCTTCCGCTGATGTACGGGGCCGCTGGCTCGTGCTGTTTTTTTACCCCAAAGACGACACCCCCGGATGCACGGCAGAAGCATGCAGCTTTCGTGACAACGCCGAATCATTTGATCAGCTCAATGCCGAGATCTGGGGCATCAGCGGAGACGACGGGGTGAGCCATCGGCGGTTTGCAACACGCCACAACCTCAACTTTCCACTGTTGAGCGATCAGAACAACACGCTGCGGCGCAGCATGGGCGTTCCCAAGGCGCTTGGCCTGCTGCCAGGACGGGTGACCTATGTCGTTGACGGAGAAGGGGTGATCCGCCATGTGTTCAGCAACCTGCTGGACGGTCCAGCCCATGTGCGAGAAGCACAACGGGTGATCAACGAACTGCAGGGCTGAGCCATGCCGACATGGCGGCAGATCGGTGCGATCTGGCAGCTGAAGCCGGCCAAGCCCTGGGGTCAGATCGACTTCATCGGGGGCAGCTACCTGGCAGCCACACCACAGGTCAGCTATCGCCGACTGCTGGAGGATCTGGCGGCCACGGGGCTCGTGGTTCATGCCTGGTCCTACGTGCCGGGATTCGACCATCAGTCCCAGGCCCGCAGCGCCTGGAGCGATTTTCGTGACGCCCGGCGGCGATTGGAACAACGCCATGGCTCTCTGCCAAGCCCCCTACGGGTGGGTCACAGTCTTGGCTGCAAGCTCCACCTGCTGGCACCCGACGGTGGCAGGGGCTGCCGAGGGCTCGTATCCCTCTGTTTCAACAACTTTCAGGCGGACCGCTCGATTCCGCTGCTGGGGGAACTGGCACCACGACTTGGCGTGGAAACAGAGTTCAGCCCTGATCCCAAGGAAACCTTGCGGCTGATCCGACGTCACTACATCCAGGAACGCAACCTGGTGATTCGCTTCGGTCGCGATGAACTTGATCAGAGTCCGGAACTGCTCCAGAACCTGAAAGATCGCCCTGTCGACTCCAGCGAAGAGATGCATCTCCCCGGTGATCACCTCACACCGGCCAGTGCAGGGCTGCGCAGGAGCTTGCTAGGAAGCTGGGCTGATGATCCCAAACGGGTTCAAGTCACCCGGAAGATCACAGCAACCATTTCGAACTGGGCTCGTTAGGGCTCAGCTCAGAGTCGGGTGGCACATTCGATGCGTGAACCGCTGCAGGTATTGAGCGGTGGCGGCGGAGTGAGAGCCAGTGCCTGACGCTTGAGATCACGGAGGCGACGCAGCTCCTTGAGATTGACGTCGTAGAAGGTGCGCAGCTTGGTGTAGGCCTTCACCGGCTGACCGTAGTAACTGCGACCCGCCAGGGTTGGGAAAGACGCCCACTCAGGAGCCAGCATCGCAGTGAGGACCGGCGTGAGGGAACCGGCATCGGTGAGGCCGAGGGCTTTGCGACGCTGCACAAGAAACAGTGCACCCTGGTCCTGCGCTGCGGGTCCGAAGCCTCGAACGGGAATGTGACGCTGCACCATGTTCCAGGTGAACGGCATGAATTGATAAGCCCCCGCAGCTGCACTCGCGTAACGGGAGCTGTAGATGACGCGATTGGGATGGCGGTCCATCGACGGCATCAGCCCGCCGCCGAACATCACTCGATACCCCACATCGAAGCCACCCTTCCAGGTTCCCTCAGCAAAACGAATGGTGTTGAGCAGGGCACGCCGCTCTGGGGTGATCACATAGGGAATCAACCGTGTCGGCGCCTCATTCGGGCTGCTCAGCAGCTGCGATCGAGTGTTGGGGGGAAGGAACGCCGCTGAAGCCGACTGAGGAAGCCAGGCGGCCATGGATCCAGCAATGACTGCAGCAACAAGGTTTCTGCGACCTGTCAAAGCAATGGACTCCATAAAAAAGCGTCTAAATTAGATGTGAATTTGCAAATAGGGGGGAGGAACTATTCCCTCTTGAGAGCAAAAGAATACCTTTTTACTCTGGAGAGAATGTGCCGGAAGAGACAAGAAGCGCAATGGGTTATTATGCCGACCAAAAAATTGTCCATCGCAACACCCAGCGGGAAACATTTGCCTTGGAGAAATATTTTTAACGGAGGTCAGTCAGCGTGCTGCTCGGCCAATTCGATCAGACAGACAGCCGCCTGCAGAGCACCGTGCGTAGGCAGGGGTGGCTCCGTCGGGGCTTGCAAGGGTTGATCAAGCTGCCAGTCACCCGATTCCAGCTGCGATCTGCTCAATAAACGATGGCGCCCATGGTTCCGCAAGCCCGCCAGCAAGGCATCTACTTCGGCAAAGCCCTGGCGTTCCACCACATGCAGGCCAACGTCCAACGCCATGGCTTCGCTGAAGGTGCTGAACCCCGGTTTGCCGAGATGCCTCACGCAATAGGGGAAGGCGTCGAGAGGGCGTAGACCCTGCGGGAGCAACATCAGGTTGGGCACCTGCTCCAGGGCGGTGCGATCGTCCGGATTGACAGGTTCCGCCATCAGAAATCCCTGTTCTGGCCAGTGGGCAAACAACTGGGGAGACAACCGCAGACCCATTCCACCGAAGCCCACCTGCACCCATGGCCGATCAGAAGCTCTGAGGCTGTCGATCAGGTTCAGCGGCAGGGGTCTGGGCTGACTGCACACCAAACCGAGGGATTGTTCCGCCAACCCCCAGTCCATGGGGAGATCGAACGGACAGCGCAGCAGAAAGAGGCCGCTTGCATAGGCCGATCGGGCACGCTCCACGTGATCGTGAAACGCTTCACCAAACGGCCGATAAATATCGTCCCAACCGAAATTGCTCATCCAGACCAGAGGGGCACCCAGTGCGTTCGCCAGCTGAGCGGCTGCCGGAGGAACATCGGCCAGCAACAGCGTCGGCTCTCTCCAGGAGCGGATCCATTCAATCTCCCGTCTGAGCAGATCCGGCAGATCCTCATCCAGTTGTGCCAGAGCGCTCAGCGTGGCGGCCGGATCCGATCCCAGGGCATCGGCCTGCCTCACCCCCACATCCCATCGACAACGACGCTGCAGGATTGCGTCGTCATTCAGCAGTGCGGTCAGGAAGCTCGGCTCGATGGCGGAACTCATCACAAGCGTCCAGTCCGGTCGCAACTGGCGGAGCTGCTGAAGCACAGCCGCGTCCCGTGCCGCATGGCCAAAACCATGACTGCTGCTGCAGGCGTAGATCAACACACCAGAGACTCCTTCTCCGGGAGACGCTCCTGGTGAACAAGTGTTCCGTCCGGTCGATACCAGCGGTGACTCAGGTGCGAGAGACACCGACCGCTGAATTCGGCCCAGGACAGATGAAGAAGGGCCTCACCCTGGTCGTTCACGCCGCTGCGGGGAACACAGGCGGCATTCACGTAGGCAATCCCTCGCCGATCCCGCATCAGGCTGGTGCGCAGGCCAGAGCCCCGCTTCAGTTGATGATGCATGTGGCCGAAAATGACGAGATCGGGCACCCGTGTGCGGGCAATGCGATCAAGTGCCAGAGCCAGATCCTGATCACCCCAGTCCACCGCTGGAGTCTTCCAGTCCCGACCACAGGGGCTTGTGGGATCAGAGCCGAGGCCGCTGGGGCCGCAATGGGCCATGAGCACCAGCGGTTGTTCCGCCGGAACCAGCGCCGCGGCCGCCACGATCCTTTCGGCGGACTGCTCCAGGGTGACGGGTCCATAAACCGCTTCCACCGCTTTTGAGAGGTGATATCCACCCCCGGAACTGCAGGGACGCCCACCAACCACCGAGAGCGGCAGCGGATTGAGATCGAGCCGGGCCCATCCGCAATCCACGTCCTTCACGAGCGCCAATTGCTGGCGCAGGACCCCTCCACTGCGATCCCGACCCCGGTCATGGTTGCCCAGAATCAGCGCCAAGGGGAAGGGCAACTTGCGCAGGCGACGGGTGAGGCGGAGGTCGCCATCGCTGAGATCTCCCACAAACAGAACGGCGTCCGGCTGAAGCCGTTCCAGCAGCTGCTCATCCGCTGTGCCCCAGGCGCCGTGCAGGTCCCCAGCGATGGCGAGATGAAGATCGGTCAGAGCCGATGCCTAGGCTGTCGCCATCCTGCCCGGTCCTGACCCCGATGAGCGCTGACACAGCCCTTGTGGAAGCGATCGAGCGGCTGAAGCGGGAACGCAATGCCGTGGTGCTGGCGCACTACTACCAGGAGCCAGACATTCAGGACATCGCTGATTTCATCGGTGACTCTCTGGAGTTGTCCCGCAAGGCGGCCAACACCGATGCCGATGTGATCGCCTTCTGCGGTGTCCACTTCATGGCGGAGACCGCCAAGATCCTCTGCCCCGAAAAAACCGTCGTGCTGCCGGATTTCGATGCCGGCTGTTCACTAGCGGATGACTGCCCCGCTGATGAATTCGCTGACTTTCGAGCTCGGCATCCCGATCATTTGGTGGTGAGTTACATCAACTGCACCGCAGCAGTGAAAGCGCAGAGTGACCTGATCTGCACCAGCAGCAACGCCGTTGATCTGGTCCGTCAGCTGCCGGAGGACCGCCCGGTGCTGTTCGCTCCGGATCGCAACCTCGGGCGCTGGGTTCAACGCCACAGCGGCCGTGATCTGACCTTGTGGCCAGGACGGTGCTCAGTTCACGAGGCCTTCAGCGAAGAGGCCTTGCTGCAGTTGAAACTGGAGCACCCGGAAGCGGAGGTGATCGCCCATCCCGAGTGCGAGGAAAACCTGCTTGATCTGGCCGACTTCATCGGCTCCACAAGCAAGTTGCTCACTTACACGCAAAAGAGCTCAGCGAACAGCTTCATTGTTCTCACCGAGCCGGGAATCCTCCACCAGATGAAGCAGCGTGTCCCTGACAAGGCACTGATGGATGTGCCGGGCATCGATGGTTGCAGCTGCAATGCCTGCCCCCACATGCGGCTGAACACGCTGGAGAAACTGCGGGACTGCCTTGACACCCTGGAACCGGCCATCGAAATGGAGGAATCGATACGGGTGCGAGCCCTGGCCCCTATCGAGCGAATGCTGGCCATGAGCCGCTGAAGCGCGGCTGCGGCTCAGTCGTCGTCGTAACCGTCGTCGTAAACATCGTTGAAACGCTCCACACCCGCTTCCCTGAAGTGAAAGTGCTCCGGAGCGCGGCGTGGTGGGCGGCTCCCCACATCAGCCCAGGATTCGCGAAAATCCCGTTCCTCTTCGGGATGCATGTTGAACGCGGCGTCTGAACAAATGCTGACAGTCCGACCGTGATCGAACACACGCCCCAGGGTCTGTACTGCCGAGCAGCCGATGCATGGATCGATCCATGGCGTCCCGTGCCCCGGGCCCTGATCACCCATGCCCATGCCGACCACGCCCGAGCGGGTTGCGGGGAATACTGGGCCATTGATCTGAGTGAAGGCGTTCTGCGTCAGCGCCTCGGACAGGAGATCACCCTCCACCCCGTGCATTACGGCCAAGTCATCTGGCTGGGCCAGTGCAAGGTGTCCTTCCACAGCGCAGGTCACGTGCTCGGATCAGCCCAGATCCGCCTGGAGGCCGAAAATGAGGTCTGGGTCGTCAGCGGCGATTACAAACGCGACAACGACCCCAGTTGTGATCCGTTTGAACCGGTTCGCTGCGACGTTCTGATCACCGAGGCGACCTTCGGACTGCCGATTTACCGCTGGCAATCGGGGGCCTCGGTGGCCCGCGAGATCCGAGACTGGTGGCAGGGGGACCGAAACCGTCCATCGCTGCTGTTCTGTTATGCCTTCGGCAAAGCACAACGCCTGCTGGCGGAACTGCGGGCGATCGGCGTGGAGGAGGAGGTGCTGCTGCACGGAGCCGTGGAAACCGTCACACGCCACTACAGAGACGCCGGCGTCCCGATGACCCCCAGCCGTCCGGTGAGCGATCTTCCACGCAAGGAAACATTGGCGGGACGGCTGGTGCTCGCCCCACCCTCGGCTCACCGCTCCAGCTGGATGAGACGGTTCAAAACGCCACAGACCGGCTTCGCCTCAGGCTGGATGGCGGTGCGTGGAGCCCGGCGCCGCAGGGGTTACGAACGGGGTTTCGTGCTGAGTGACCATGCCGACTGGGCAGGACTGGTGCGCACGGTTCGTGAATCAGGGGCAAGAAAGGTGTATGTCACCCACGGCCAGAGTGAAGTGCTAGCGCGCTATCTCCAGGAGTCGGAGGGGATTGATGCCGAACCCCTGGAGACCTTGTTCGAAGGAGAGTCGGACTGAGGCCGACTGCATCAGAACCTGACGATGCCCTTGGGGAGATCCGGAAGATTCAGATTGGCCTCACGACCTTCGATCGCAGCGGTTAAAGATTCGATCATCGTTGTGTTGCCACTGTCCTTGATGGCCACCAGGGCCTGCTCCAAGCGGCGGCGACGATTGGATGGATCATCCAGCGCTTCTCCGCCCGCAGGCGTGATCGCAGGAGCGGCGACGCTCGCCGTGGAGCGGATGCTGTCGAGTTGAGACGAGAGGTTCTCCCAGAGCAGACCCATGCGGAACGAGATTTCAACGACGGCATCGAGCATCTCGAAGCGGCTCTTACCGGGGTTGATGCTCTGACAAACCCACACAAAATTTTGGTTTCTGAGCTGCAGTCACCAACTGCGGTACACAACTCTGCCCAGCAGTTCCCGCAGGGCCCGCGAACTGTCATCGAGGCCACGAGTCGATGGCATCCACATCAGCGGATCGTGCGCGATGGCACCTCCCCAGGCTGCTCGGGCCTTGAAATCCACCGGAAACGGCAGCACCTCCATGCCCTGCCGCTCGAACAGTCGCTGGGCACGGCGCATGTGGAAGGCGCTGGTCACCAGCAGCACCCGCGGGGAAGCATCGGGCAGCAGCGCTCGAATCGCAGTGGCTTCTTCGGCGGTGTTGCGCACCGGTGGTGTTGATTGCAGCGCACTCACGGGCAGTCCAAGGGCCACTGCCTCGCGCCGATACAGCTCCCCTTCAGGGGCCAGACCGGCCTGGAACGGGTTCTGCCCTCCCGTGAACAGCAGGCGTGGAGCGCGTCCGGTTCGGTACAGATCGATCCCAGCGAGAAAACGATCCGGGTCATGCCACTCACTGATCCGGGAAGCGCCGGGCGCTGCATGGCGGCCACCACTCAGCACAACGATGGCGTCGGCCTGGAGCGCATCACCGGCCGGTCGACGCTGCCACGGACGCTCCACCACGCGCCAGAGCATCTGTGACACCAGCCCTGTGCTGAACAACCAAAGCAGCAAAAAGGCGATACCCACCGGCCAGCGGCGCCGGCGGATCAAACCCAGCAGAAGCAACAGCAGTGCCAGCCCCAGCGGAAGCACCAGCAGGGGCAGCAGCTTGGACAGCAGAAAGGCGACCACGCCAAAGAGGCACACTGCTGGCCAGGATGACGCCTGTTCCTCCAGCGTCATGGAGGCCTTCCAGGCCCTGTTCGATCAACTGGATCGCGTCACCGGTACTCGCGCCAAGGTTGCTGCGCTTGTGGACCATTTCCGTGAGGCAGCTCCGGAAGATGCCGCATGGGCTCTGACCCTGCTGCTGGGAAAGCGACGGCGACGGCTGATCACCGGACGGCGGCTGCGGGAGATTCTTCGCGATCGCGGTGGACTGGCCGACTGGTTGATTGATGACTGCCACGGCCAGGTGGGCGATTCCGCGGAGACGATCACCCTGCTCTGGCCTGCGGTGATGCAGAACCTCGCACCGGTGGAGGCAACGCTGCCCCCGATCTCCACGGGCCGCCCACTGCACTGGTGGATGGAGACCTTGCTGCCTGCGATCAGCGGCCTACCGGATGAGGAGCAGAGCGATGCAGTGATCGCCCTATGGCAGGCCGTGCCGATCGAACAGCACTTCATTGTCAACAAACTGCTGACCGGCGGATTTCGAGTTGGGGTCTCCACCGGACTGATCAGCCGGGCCGTGGCCCAGGCCTTTGGCTTGGACGACAACCTGGTGGTGCAGAGGCTGATGGGTGGATTCGAACCATCTGCACAGCGATTTCAGCTGCTCACAGCTCCCGAGGATGCGGAGGAACGCCGCTCCAGCAGCACCCCTTATCCCTTTTTTCTGGCCAGTCCACTGGATCCGGACCGGCTACGGGACACCTCCCCTGGTGATTGGCAAGTGGAGTGGAAATGGGATGGAATCCGCGGCCAGCTGATCCATCGCGGCAGTGGGATCTATCTATGGAGCCGAGGAGAAGAGCTGGTGAACGACAGCTTCCCGGAACTCGTGGAGGTTGGCTCCGCTCTGCCAAACGGCTCCGTGCTTGACGGAGAGGTGATCTGCTGGCGCAAGGGCGAAACGACGCCACTGGGATTCGACCAACTGCAGCGACGACTCGGTCGCAAAACGGTCGGAGCCACATTGCGGCGGGAATGCCCGATGCGATTCATCGCCTACGACTTGCTGGAG
>CAJWLE010000025.1:0-15050 GCA_913042965.1 uncultured Synechococcus sp. | reverse complement strand
TCAGCACCTCGCCCTTGAACACCCACACCTTGATGCCGAGCACGCCGTAGGTCGTCGTGGCCACCTTGGTGGCGTAGTCGATGTCGGCACGCAGGGTGTGGAGGGGAACGCGACCCTCACGGGTCCATTCCGTTCTGGCGATCTCGGCGCCGTTGAGTCGGCCTGAGACCTGGATCTTGAGACCGAGAACTCCAGCACGCTGGGCACGCTGGACAGCCATGCGGATCGTGCGGCGGAAGGCCACACGTTTTTCGAGCTGCTGGGCGATGTATTCGGCCAGCAGGAACGCATCACCGTCAACGCGCTCCACTTCCACAACGTTGATCCGAACCTGGCGGCTGTTGTCGCCGACGGTTTTCTGGATACCGGAACGGAGCTCCTCAATGCCGCTGCCCTGACGTCCGACGAGGACACCGGGACGGGCGGTCTTGAGTTCCACCTCGAGCTGGTCGGCTTTGCGGGCAATCAGCACATCACTGATGCCTGCAGAACCGTATTTCTTGTGGATGAACTTGCGAATCCGGTCATCCTCCTGGAGGAGGGCCGGATAACTTTTGCTGGAGGCGTACCAGCGGGACCGGTGTTCCTGGGTGATCCCCAGGCGCAGACCGGTTGGGTTGATTTTGTGTCCCATTGGGTCGGATCCTCGGGGGTCAGGAATCGGGCTGAGCCGCCACAGCAATGCTGATGTGGCAGGTCTGCTTCTTGATCTGGAAAGCGCGTCCCTGAGCCCGGGGGCGGTAGCGCTTCATGACTGGGCCCATGTCCGCAGTCGCGGTGGAAATCACCAGTGAGGCAGGGTCGAGACCCAGGTTGTGCTCTGCGTTGGCAACAGCAGACCGAAGCACCTTGGTGATCGGTCCGGTGGAGCGGTAGGGCATGAACTCGAGCATGATCAGCGCGTCGCGATAGGTGCGACCTCGGATCTGATCGAGTACACGACGCACCTTCGACACAGAACCGCGGATGTAGCGGCCATGTGCCTGGGCGGTGGAAGCCGTGGGGGTTGACGATGTCATGGAATCAGCGGCCTCCTTTTTTGTCTTTGATGTGGCCCTTGAAGGTGCGTGTGGGAGCGAACTCCCCCAGCTTGTGACCCACCATCTGCTCGGTGATGAACACCGGCACATGGGTCCGACCGTTGTGAACGGCAACGGTATGGCCGATCATCATTGGCAGGATCGTGGAGGCCCGTGACCAGGTTTTGATCACGGACTTGTCGTCGTTGTCGTTCTGCTTTTCAACCTTGCGAAGAAGGCTGTCGGCAATAAACGGACCTTTTTTGAGTGAACGTCCCATAGCGGTTTAAGCAAGCGGCAAGGTGATGGTTTTCATCAGGAATCGCGTCCGCCACGGCTCCGCTTGGAGGTCTTGCGACGCTTCCGGAGCACGTATTGGTTGCTGGGCTTGTTCCGCTTGCGGGTCTTGAGACCGAGGGCGGGTTTGCCCCAAGGAGTCACCGGGCCGGAACGGCCGATCGGTGCCCGACCCTCACCACCACCATGGGGGTGGTCGCAGGGGTTCATCACACTGCCTCGAACCTGGGGACGACGACCCAGCCAGCGACGACGACCGGCCTTGCCCAGGCTGGTGTTGCGCATCTCCGAGTTGCCGACTTCGCCGAGGGTGGCGTAGCACTCACGGCGAACCAGGCGGACCTCGGTGGAGGGAAGTTTGAGGGCGACGTAGTCACCTTCCTTGGCCATCACCTGAGCGCTGGCGCCAGCGGTGCGAACCATCTGGCCGCCGCGACCGGCATAAAGCTCGACGCAGTGAACAGAGGAACCGAGCGGGATGGCTGAAAGCGGCATTGCGTTGCCGTTTTCAATCGGTGCATCAGGGCCGGAGATCACGGTCTGACCCACCGATACGCCTGCCGGCGCAAGGATGTAGCGCTTCTCACCGTCCGTGTAGAAGAGCAGAGCCAGCCTGGCGTTGCGGTGGGGGTCGTAGTGGATCGCCGCAACCTTGGCGGGAACGCCGTGCTTGTTGCGACGGAAGTCCACCAGTCGGTAGAGGCGTTTGTGACCACCACCACGGTGGCGGCAGGTGATCACACCACGGTTGTTGCGGCCCTTGCGGCGGTGCTTGGACACCACGAGGCTGCGTTCCGGCTTGCGGCCGGTGACTTCACTGAAGTCGGTGACCACCCGGGTGCGGGTTCCGGGGGTGTAGGGGCGGAAATTACGGATTGCCATGACGATTCAGACCCCTCAGGACTCAGGGAAGAGTTGGATCGAGTTGCCCTCCGCAAGGCGCACCACGGCTTTCTTCACCTGGGCGCGTTTGCCGGCGAAGCGACCCATCCGGCGACTGCGTCGGGGAGGGTTCATGGTGCTGATGCCGGTGACCTTTACATCGAAGAGCTGCTCAATGGCGGCCTTGATGTCGGGCTTGGCGGCGCGGTGGTCCACCTCGAAGGTGTACTGGTTGAACTCGAGGGCACGGGTGGCCTTCTCGGTGATGAGTGGCCTGCGGATCACATCCGCCAGGCGTCCCTTGAAGCGTTCAGTCATCGCCGTACACCTCCTGAATGGTTGCAAGAGCGTCCTCGCCGACCACCAGTGAATTGGCGTTGAGCAGATCGAAGACGTTGAGCTGGTTTGCGGCGATCAGCTTCACCTTCTCGAGGTTGCGCACGGAGCGGCGCACCGCATCGGAAGGGTCGCTGAGCACGATCAGCACCTTGGAGTCCGCAGCAATGCTGAGACGACCAAGGGCATCCGTGATTTCACGGGTCTTGGGTGCTTCAAGCGAAGCGCCGAAGCCTTTCACCACGGTGACGTCATCAAGGCGAGCCATCAGCGCGGTGCGCAGGGCCAGGCGACGCTCCTTGCGGTTCATCGCAAGGTTGTAGGTGCGGGGCTTGGGTCCGAAGACGATGCCGCCGCCGGGACGCAGAGGAGTGCGGATCGAACCCTGACGAGCACGGCCGGTTCCCTTCTGCTTGTAGGGCTTGCGGCCACCACCACGCACCTCGGAGCGGGTGAGTGTGGAGGCGGTTCCCTGGCGACTGTGGGCCTGCTGGCGCAGGACGGCACGGTGCATCAGGTCATTGGCGGTGGATTCCTTGGCCACCTTGAGGTCGATAGAGGCCTTGCCGGCTTCCTTCCCTTGCCAATCGCGAACGATGCAGTCAGCCATCACTTACCTCCTTTGGCGGACTTGTCGCCAACGCGCACGGCGGGACGAATGTTGAGCAGAGCTCCCGGTTTGCCGGGTACCGAGCCCTTGACCACCAGCAGGTTGCGCTCGTTATCCACCTTGAGGATGGTCAGACCGCGGGTGGTGATTTTTTTGCCGCCGTAGCGACCGGCCATGCGCTTACCGGGATAGATACGCCCTGGCGTTGTGCCTGGTCCGATCGAACCGGGTTGACGATGGTTCTTGGAACCATGGGTCATTGGTCCACGGCTGAAGCCATGACGCTTCTGATAGCCAGAGAAACCACGACCGATGGTGTCGCCGCTGACATCCACCTTCTGTCCGGCTTCGAAGTCACCGACGGTGACAGAGCCGCCCAGCTCGAATCCTTCAAGGCCATCGACGCGGTATTCGCGCAGGTGACGCAACAGGGAGTCGCCGGTTTTGTTGAGGTGGCCCTTGGAGGGCTTGTTGATCAACTTCTCGCGGGTTTCCCCGAAGCCGATCTGCACCGCGGCATAGCCATCGGTGTCGTCGTTTTTGAGTTGGGTGATGCGGCAGGGGCCGGCCTCGATCAAGGTGACGGGGACCGCTTTGCCCTGCTCGTCGAAGAACTGGGACATGCCCAATTTCTTCCCGAGAATGCCGATTGACATGGAAGGGGATGAAACGCCAGCGGAACTACCACCATCCGGTTGCCCGGATGGGGCATGGTTTTGCTGATCGGTATGACGCGAACGTTGTTCGAAACAGCCGTTTCGTGAGAAGCGACGTTTGGAATGGGGCTAGCGAGCGATTCAGCGAGGCTGGGACTGGTCGTTGCAGCGATGTGCTTCGAAAGTTTCCCGGCGGATGATGTGATCCGCACTGACCTGAAGACCCGGCGCAATCGCCGAATCTGTTCTGCCGACTGGAGGCCCGGCTAGCGGACGGGCACAGAAACGCAGAACAAACAAAGAGAATACCTGATGGGGTGTCTCCAACCTTCTGATCTGGCGCTCTGTCCAGGCCCTGTGCTGCCAGAATCTTTTTCAGACATTCCGCAGCCATGCCTCTGCTCCTTTCTGGACGGGGATTCCGTCGTGATTTGGATGCAAGCGGCTGCTTAGCCGTTCATGCACCTCTCGAGGGGGGATCCGAAACTCGGCTGCTGCGTCGGCTACGCGCCGCTGGCTACAAAACCCGCATCACCTCAGCCCGTGGGCTCGGAGATCCGGAGGTCTATCTCACTCAGAAACATGGTGTCCGCCCACCTCACCTGGGCCATCAGAGCGTTGGCCGAAGTGCGGCAGTCGGTGAAGTGCAGGAGGTGATGCCTCAGCTTGGTGACCTCTTTGAAGGGGATTCTCCTGTCGCTCTCTGGCTGTTGGAAGGTCAGGTGTTGTCCACGTCTGAGCTTCTATCGCTGTGTGATCTCTGCAAGCGAGAACCACGGCTTCGCATCATCGTGGAGATGGGTGGTGCCCGGAGTCTCAGATGGCAGCCGATGAAAGCACTGCTTGCCGGCTGAATCCAGATCAATGTTTGACCCGGGGAAGCTGGGTCAAACTCATCTGTGGGGCCAGTAATCAGGATCTGACCGCGATTGCTGATCTCTGTGCCCTCTATGGGGCTGCAGGCGTGTCCTGTGTTGATGTTGCGGCCGATTCCGCAGTGGTTCGTGCTGCCCGTCAGGGGCTGGACTGGTTGGACGAAAGCGGCTTCTCCCGCCCTTGGCTGATGGTCAGCGTCAGCGACGGTCCCGATGCGCACTTCCGCAAGGCCTGGTTTGATCCCACGCGCTGTCCATCCGATTGTCCGCGTCCCTGTGAACGGATCTGTCCAGCCGATGCCATCGCCTTCAACACCGCAGTTGACGCACGTCGTTGTTATGGCTGTGGACGGTGCCTGCCGGCCTGTCCCCATGGCTATATCTCCGAGCGAGACCATCGCCTGGACAATGTTGCGATAGCCACGCTCATTGCGGAGGTGCGGCCCGATGCTGTTGAGGTTCATACGGCCCCTGGACGCTCAGAAGCCTTTGATGCGGTGATCGCTGCTTTGGCCGTCTCCCGGGTTCCTTTGCAGCGTTTAGCCGTCAGCTGCGGTCTCGAAGGCCATGCGCTGACGACTCAGGCGCTGAGTTGTGAGCTTTGGAGTCGCTACAACAGCCTGCGGCGGCATGGACTTCGGCCTCTCTGGCAGCTTGACGGTCGGCCGATGAGTGGTGATGTCGGCGCTGGGACCGCCCGGGCGGCTGTGCAGCTATGGCGTCGCTTGAGTCCACTGGCTCCTCCGGGCCCCCTCCAGCTGGCAGGGGGCACCAATGGGCACACCATCGATCTGCTCGGAGTCGATGAGTATCCAGCTGGTGTGGCCTTTGGAGGGATGGCTCGCAGGGTGGTGATGCCGCTGATCCTGGAAGCACAGGCCAGAGGTACAGCCTTGCGTCACTGGCCGGAAGGTTGGCGGCGGGGGCTGGCCCTGGCTGAGGCCCTGGTGCGGCCCTGGCAGGCCCGCTGTTTGACCACGGATTTTTGCTAAAAGGCGCTCAGGAGTTGCCGCCATGACCACAGAGCGGATCACCGATGACCTTGAGCGGTTGCTCCGCCTGCTTCCTCAACAGGTGCAGGACGCTTTGCAGACGCAGGAACAGAGCACCTCACTTCTTGAGGTGGTGCTGGACTTAGGACGTCTGCCCGAGGCCCGTTATCCCGGCCGTGCCCAGGTGCTGGGTGATCGACCGCTGACCCGGGACGACCTTGACGCCACCGTGTCTCGCCTGGGGAGTTTCGGAGCGGATAACCGTGCCGGCATCGAGCGGACCCTCCACCGGATCAGTGCCATCCGCAATCGTCAGGGTGATGTGGTGGGACTGACCTGCCGCATCGGGCGTGCTGTTTTCGGCACCGTGGCGATGGTGCGGGATCTGCTTGACAGTGGAGAATCCCTGTTGCTCATGGGACGCCCCGGCGTGGGTAAAACCACGGCGTTGCGTGAGATCGCCAGGGTCCTGGCCGATGACTTGCATAAACGGGTGGTGGTCATCGATACCAGCAATGAGATCGCTGGGGATGGTGATATCCCCCATCCCGCCATCGGTCGTGCACGACGGATGCAGGTTGCCCGCCCTGAGCTGCAGCACCAGGTGATGATCGAGGCGGTGGAGAATCACATGCCCGAGGTGATCGTCATTGACGAGATCGGGACGGAATTGGAGGCGCAAGCGGCCCGAACCATCGCTGAACGAGGCGTGATGCTGGTCGCCACGGCCCATGGCAATGCCCTGGCGAATCTGATCAAGAACCCCACTTTGAGTGATCTTGTTGGGGGCATTCAGTCCGTCACGCTTGGCGATGATGAAGCCCGGCGCCGGCGCACGCAGAAGACCGTCCTGGAACGGGCTGCAGACCCTACGTTTCCAGTTGCGGTTGAAATGCACAGCCGGAATCGCTGGGCGGTCCACATCGATGTCGCGGCAACGGTGGATCAGTTGTTGCGTGGATTGCCTGCCCGTGCCCAGGAGCGGGAGCTGACTGCGGAAGGATCCCTGCGACTGGTGGAGTCGTCGCAACCGAAGCGACCTGTTCACCCAGGGCGTCCGGCTCTGGCCGCTGTGCCTGTGCCCGCGCCGCACGTCGCACCGTTGCCACCAGATGACACGGCGGCTGAAGCCAAGGATGATCTGCAGCTCCTCTGCTGTGGAATCACGCCGCAGTTGGTGGAGGAAGCCTCACGCCGGCACCGATGGCCGGTGCGGGTTGTGGATGATCTTGCCGATGCCGATGTGATCCTCAGCATGCGTCAGGGGTTGGGTCGCCAGCCTTCTCTACGTCGTCAGGCTCGCGAGCTGAAAGTGCCGATCCTGGTGATCAAGGCCGACACCTTGCCTCAGGTCGAACGTGCTCTGGATCGCCTGGTTAGTCGCCGAGGGGATCGTTCTGAGCCGGTGCCAGCTGTTGTTTCACAGTCTCAGGATGACGAGCTGGCCGGATTGGAGGAATGCCGTTTAGCCGTGGAGCGGGTGGTGATGCCTGAAGGGCGACCCGTTGAGCTGCTGCCACGAACGGAACGGGTGCGCCGCATGCAGGAGGAGCTGGTGCAGCGTTACCGCCTGCGCAGCGATGTGTTCGGATCGGCAGAGCAGTGCAGGTTGAGGGTGTTTCCCCCCTGAAGCCTTCCGGATGGATTGACGAAGGTGAGGCCTCTGTGAGTAACTATGGAGATGCCGGAGACATGCCTCAATGAGGAGTCTTTTGGAACGTTGGGCCGTCGCCAAGCGGTAAGGCAGCGGGTTTTGGTCTCGCCATTCCTAGGTTCGAATCCTAGCGGCCCAGTTTTTTCGATATGCAGGAGCACCCACTCCTCGTTTTTGATTTCGACGGGGTCATCGTCGATGGAATGGCTGAGTATTGGTGGAGCTCCTGGCATGCCGCCAAGTCTCTCAACGCCGAGCCTTCCGGATTGTCCCCGGCGGAAGTTCCTGAGCTGTTCCGGCGTCTGAGGCCCTGGATTCATCACGGCTGGGAAATGGTGCTTCTGGCCGCGGAGTTGTCGGGCCTGGATGAGAAGGCCTGGGTTGAGGGCTATGACGTGCAGCAGCATGCAGCTCTTCTGCGGAGGGGCTGGCGGGATGACCTGCTCCAGGGCGCGCTGGATCGAGCTCGGCTGGAGGCGGTGCAACAGGACCGTGCCGCCTGGCTCCAGCTGCACCGCCCCTTTCCAGGATTGGCCCGACGTCTTCGATCTCTGGGTGAGGAGGGTTTGGACTGGGCTGTTCTGACCACCAAAAGTGAGGCTTTCACGGCAGAGCTGCTCAACGCCTTCGACCTGCAGCCGGCGCGGCTTGATGGCCGTGAGGCCGGACCCAAGCCCGAGGTGCTGCTTCGACTTCAGCGGGAACGTCCCCTGCGCGGATTTGTGGAGGATCGCCGCGCCACCCTGGAGACAGTGCTCTCCACGGAAGGACTTCAGGGGCTCCCCTGCTACCTGGTGGACTGGGGCTATCTGAAGCCTGCAGACCGCAAGCAGCTGCCGCCTGGTATTCAACTGATCGGTCTGGATCGTCTGGCCAAGCCCCTGGCGCAATGGCCCTGATCCGTTAGCGTACGTCTGTACTACATGGGACGATTTGCTGCCTTCGTGGCATTGGATCTCTCGTTCCTTAACTTCAGAGTGTTTCCATGCCTGTTGAAATGAAATCCGCCGCCGCCGGTTCCGATCCCCGTTCCTCCGGTGAGCGCGATAAGGCGCTGAATCTGGTGCTCGGTCAGATCGAGCGGAATTTCGGCAAAGGTTCGATCATGCGCCTGGGGGATGCCTCCCGCATGAGGGTTGAGACGATCTCCACCGGAGCGCTCACCCTGGATCTCGCCCTGGGCGGTGGTTACCCCAAAGGCCGCGTTGTTGAGATCTATGGGCCTGAGAGCTCGGGTAAAACCACCCTCACGCTTCATGCCATTTCTGAGGTGCAGAAGCGCGGCGGCGTCGCGGCTTTTGTGGATGCTGAGCACGCCCTGGATCCTGTTTATGCCGCCTCGCTCGGGGTGGATGTGGAGAATTTGCTGGTGTCTCAGCCGGACACCGGTGAGATGGCGCTGGAAATCGTGGATCAGCTGGTGCGGTCTGCAGCGGTCGACATCGTTGTGGTTGACTCCGTTGCCGCGTTAACGCCCCGCGCCGAGATCGAGGGCGAAATGGGCGATCTGGCGGTCGGCAGTCAGGCCCGTTTGATGAGTCAGGCCATGCGCAAGATCACCGGCAACATCGGCAAGTCCGGATGCACGGTGATTTTCCTCAACCAGTTGCGTCTCAAAATCGGCGTCACTTACGGCAATCCAGAAACCACTACCGGTGGAAACGCGCTCAAGTTCTATGCCTCCGTGCGGCTGGACATCCGTCGGATTCAGACCCTGAAGAAAGGTACCGAGGAATTCGGGATCCGCGCCAAGGTCAAGGTGGCCAAGAACAAGGTGGCTCCCCCGTTCCGGATCGCTGAGTTCGACATCTTGTTCGGCCGCGGCATCAGCACCCTTGGTTGTCTGCTCGACCTGGCGGAGGAGACAGGCGTGGTGATTCGCAAAGGCGCCTGGTACAGCTACGAGGGCGACAACATCGGCCAGGGGCGTGACAACACGATCGCCTGGATGGAAGACAACCCCGAGATCGCCGTCAAGCTTGAGGGCCTGGTGCGACAGAAGCTCACCGAGGGTTCCGAGGTGAAGGCCAATTCGATGCGCCCTTTGGCGGCTGCAGCCCGTACGGCGGCACAGGAGGCATCCCCGGCCGTTGACAAAGGAGGTGAAGCGGCCTGATTCAGGCCGCGGCGACAGGCGTCTGGTTGAACTGTCCTGTCGCCGTTTGGAGATGGCTCGGGTTTTGAATCATCTGGGCCATCCGTTGGAGCTCCTGGATGGCTTCGGCACCTTCAAGCTTTACGAGCTCGCGCCCGTTGCGAGACTCAACCCAGCTGATTCCGAAATCAGAGACGAGAAAGCGCACGATGTGCCCGTCTCCCATGTCAGCAACAAAGGAGGCTCCGTGAGCGTCAAGGTCTTCGCCGCAGCGATAACAGCTCGCCGTGACTCCCGCTCCCTTCAGTCCTTCTGCAAGGGCCTGGAGGCTCATCACCAGGTCGTGGACCACAGACTTGTAATGCTCGGCGAGACGGGAAAACATGCCTGAGTCCGGAATGAGACTCAATTTAAAGCTTTTCTTCTGATTTCGTTGCTTTCTGGCGCGTTGTTAGGGGTCGCTCATGAATGGTCCTCAGGGAGTGTCTGCCAGGGTCCACCAGCCGGCCATCGGACCAATGAAGCGCACAGTGATCCAGAGGAGCACCATCGCGCCGATGCCAAACCAGGCGCCTTTGGTCGTCACCGCCATGAACTGTTGGGTCTGGTTTCTGGTGAGCGGAAACCAGGACACAATCCGGGGCGACTCATCCACAGGTTTGGCGTCCTTTTTGGGCTGGCGGGGTGGAAGGCCCTGGGCAGCGCGACGTCGGGCTTCTCCCATCAGGTGCGTTGTTTCCAGTTCACCCTAAGCAGCCTGCTGCCTGTTGCTTTTTCAGTTGGGCAAAAGGCGTTGTAGGGGCTGCCATGGTTCGAGTCTCTGCAGAACCTGGTCACCCCAACTGCGACCGCGTAGCCGGCCATCGAGAACCGCCAGGCGTCCGCCCGAGCGGCGAAGGGGTGCAAGTGCGGCTGGAATCAAACGCAAGGCTTCCGGGAGCAGCAGTGAGCGGAACCAGTCGTTGCCGAGCCGTTTGAGGCGTTCCACCCGAGCCGCCGTTAACGGATCGCTCAGACTTGCGATAGGCAGCAGACCCACGATCACCTGGTCAGGCTCCGGCAGGCGTTCCTGGTGCTCCAGCCACCAGCTCCAGCTGGAGCTGATGACTCCATTGGCTTCCGGAGTCGTGCACTGCTCCTGCACGCGCATCCCGAATTCAGCGGCCAGGCCGGCCGTGAGTGTTCTGCGCAGGGCTGGATCATCCAGAAGAATGATGGTTAGACCTGTCCGTCCAAGAACCAACCGCCGACTCTGTTCCAGCAAATGCTGGGCATAGATCTCCGTGTTGGGCAGGGGCTGACGGCGGGGAGCGAAGAGGGGTAGAGGTTCTTCCAGTTCCGCCTCGCGCAGGGATGCCGTGACGTCCGGTGCCGAATCGGCATCCAGCAATTCCTTGTCGAGTCGAGATGTCTCGCCGGTTTGGCTCAGCATCAAGGTGGGGCTTTCCCGAAGCATCCCCGGCAGAAGTTCCAGCGGCTCTAACGGTTCCAGGCACCAGCTCCATTGCAGAAGCTGATGATCCAATTTGGCCCAGCTGGCCCATTGATTGACGTCTGTGGCTAGGAAATCCCCCCAGGGTGAGGGGAGCGCACCCATCACTCCCAGAAGATCGCGCAGGTTTTGAACAGCACTTCCATCCAGGCGGACCCTTGCATCCGGCCGGGCTGCATCCTGAAAAAGCTGACGCGTCAGCCGTTCATACAACTCCAGCAGGACGTGGTCGGCTTGCGGCAGGGCCTGGCGGAGCTCCTCCCAGTGGCTCACATCAATCCTGATCGCCATGTGTTGGCGTAGGCGGCAGCTCAACTGGTCGATGTCTGGAATCAGCAGCGGGCGTTGTTTCAGCTGTTGATTGCGGTAAGCACGGATCAGGCCTTTGTGATCCAGAAGCCAAAGTTGCCCGGAGGCCGGAGGGCTGGGCCCGCTCCAGCAAGCCAGTCGAAACCCCTTGCTCTTCAGCCGTGGCAGTTCCACCTGAAGCAGCCTTCGCTTCTGGCGTTCCGTCAGCACCAGAACGGCTGAGCTTGGTTGCAGGCAAAGCGGCATCAGCAGCCCGAGCCACCAGCGTTCTCCCGGACCGGGTGGGAGCCGCAGCAGGGTTCTGTCTCCGCGTCTCAGACTGCGGCCCACCAGCCGGCTGAGGGTGAGGTGGTGAGGCCAGTTCGATTCGTCCTGCCGGAGCAGTGTCTTGAGGTGGCTGTGGGCCTGGGCTTCAAGCATCTGGGAACCCTAAACAGGGTTGTGCAGCGGGAACGTTCGTCGCAATCCATCGACCAACATGGTGCTAACTCCCGACTGCGGAATGGGTGAGAGCAAGGGTTCGGTCGGGATCGTCGGCCTCGGGCTGATCGGAGGATCGCTGGGTCTCGATCTGCGTGCCCTGGGTTGGTCAGTGCAGGGCCTGGTGCATCGCACGGCCACGGCTGAGCGGGCTCTGGAGAGGGGATTGGTTGATGCTGTCAGCACGGATCCGGCCTGCCTTAGCTCCTGTGATCTCGTGATTTTGTCGCTGCCGATTCCGGCGCTTCTGGCACCAGAGTCAATCCTGTTGGAGGCCATCCCAGAATCGGCGGTGGTCACCGACGTGGGTTCGGTGAAGCAGCCCGTGCTGGAGGTGTGGCGGTCGTTGCATCCCCGTTTTGTCGCCAGCCATCCAATGGCCGGTACCGCCTCGGCCGGAGTGGAAGCCGGTCAAACTGGATTGTTTCGGGGTCGCCCCTGGATCGCCACGCCGGAGGCCGGAACGGATCCAACGGCCGTGGAGGTTGTGCGGACGCTTGCCCATGATCTGGGGAGTCAGTGGCATACGGCTTCGGCCGAGCAGCATGACCAAGCCGTGGCCTTGATCTCCCATATGCCCGTGCTGGTCAGCGCCGCCCTGTTGCGGACGGCTGGTGATGAACGCGACCCGGAGATTCGTCAGCTGGCTCAGTCTCTCGCCTCCAGTGGATTTGCCGATTCCACCCGGATTGGCGGAGGGAATCCTGATCTTGGAGTCGCCATGGCATCCAGCAACAGTGCTGCTGTTCTCAAGGCTCTGGCCGCTTATCGCTGGAGCCTGGAACAGTTGGAGGATGCTGTGCTGCGCAACAACTGGCAGCAACTGCATCGGGAACTGAAGCGCACCCAGAGCCTGCGGCCTGACTATCAGCAGAGCTCCCCCGCTGGGGCTCCCTGATGCGTCAACCGCTGAGTTGCAGGTCAGTGCCGCGGTTGGCCAGCAGCTGACGGCAGGCATTCAGAGCGGACAGACTCACACCTGCTGTTCCTTCCCCGGGATGGATGCTGTCGCCGCACAGCCAGAGTCTTGGCAGCGGAGTTCGGCCCGCCAGTCCAAAGGGACCAAAACGGCTCGGGTGTTGTCCGAGGCCGCCGACCATGCCGCGTGGGCGACCGGTCCATCCAGCAAATCCACGCGGTGTGGCCATCTCCATGTGCAACCAGTCCTGGGGCTGCAGCTTCAGCCAGTCGGAGAGGGCTGTATGGATGGCTTCAAAGCGTTCATGCTTGCGGCGCTGGTAGGTCTGCTCTTCCAAGCTGCACCAGTCCGCTGTCGGTGTGAACAGGCTGGCGATCAACGTGGCTTGCCCCGCAGGAGCACGCCCATCCCCCTCGCGGCTGATCGAGACGAACAGCGAGCCCGGATGATCAGCTCCCCGTTGCAGATGGCCTGGACAGTGATCGGGCAGGGCTTCTCGACGCACAGCTCCATAAAGCACCAGCGCACCGCTGGGTTCCGGCAGGGCATTCAATCGGCGGCGGTAACGAGCTGGAAGCAAATGGTCAGCGATCAGATCCGGCAGACATTGAGGCGGAAGACTGCTCACCACGTCATCGGCCTGGAGTGTTTTGGGCCTGCTGTTCTGTGGCTGCACATCGACGTCCCAACCCTGAGATGAGGGGCGCAGCCCCGTGGCGCGGTGACGTCGCAGGATTGTTCCGCCTGCGCCTTCGATGGCTTCAACCAGTTGATCGCTCAGCACCTGCATCGATCCCTGCAGGTGCCAGAGGCCCAGAGGGGCCTGGGCCATGTTCAGAACGGTTGCGCCATAGAGGGCCGCAGTGCGATCGGCGGGTTCCTGGGAATACAGCTTCAGCTGCAGATCAAGAAATCGCCTCAGCCTGGAATCGTCGGCGCAACCGCACAGCTGCAACAGGTCAAACATGGACAGACCCGCGAGCAGGCCTGATGCCAGGGTTGGAAGTTGCAGGGCCCCGATCAGTTGGCGCAGATCCCAGAGGGATCGTGGCGTGACGATCGGATCCTTTCCGGCGAAGGCCCAGTTGCTGCTGTGGATTGCATCACAAAGCTGCCAGAAACGTTCACTGCCTGGAAACTGGCGCTGCCGTTCCGCCGCCCAGCGTTCGGGGTTGTGCCACAAGGGGATCGGCTCCGTTCCGTCGCCCAGATCCACAACGCAGCCAGGGTCCAGAATTTCCGCTTCAGGCAACGGCAGGCCGAGGTGGCGCAGCAGCCGTTCATGGCTGCCTCCTGGTTCAAGGCCCGCCACCTGAGTGGCACCCACGTCAAAGGTCCATGGACCGCGCCGGAAGGTTCCTGCGCAACCCCCGACCTGATGGTGGGCCTCAAGCAGGGTGACCTCCAAGCCCTCTCGGGACAGCAGAGCTGCTGCGGTGAGTCCGGCGATGCCACCGCCGATCACAATCACGCCGCTTTTGTTCAAGGCCCGCCTGAAAGTCCGGCCATGCTGGCAACTGAACCGCGCTGTTCGGCGATGCACTCTGGCTTGCGGAACGATTTAGTGGCTTGGGATGGTCCCTTGGCGGGGCAAACACTGCGGGCGGTGGAGCCTGTTGGTGGTGGATGCATTCATCAAGCCTGGAGTGTGACCCTCCAAGACGGTCAGCGCCTGTTTGCCAAAACCGGGGGCTCGGATGCGATGGCTCTTTTCACTGTTGAAGCCGAAGGTCTTGTGGCTCTGCATGGGCATGCAGATCCGGAGCTGCTTGTGGTTCCGCGACCTCTGGCCACGGTGCAGCTGGCCCATGGTGCGGTCCTTTTATTGCCCTGGCTCGAGCTTGGAGGGCGCGATCAGCATGCGCTCGGCAGGGGTCTGGCGCGTCTGCACCGGGCCTCAGCGGATGCTTCGCCGGGACGCTTCGGCTGGTACCGGGATGGTTTCATCGGCGCCGGTCCGCAGCCAGGCGGATGGCGTGAGCGCTGGGGTGACTGTTTTGTGGAGTTGCGACTGCTTCCGCAGCTCCACCTTCTCGGCAGCCTGATTGATGAGTGGGAGTCCATCCTTGTGCTGCTTGAGCATCTGAAGGACGATCTCAATCGGCACGATCCGGCTCCCTCCCTCGTGCATGGAGATCTTTGGGCAGGAAACGCCGGTTCTCTTACCAATCAACGTGGATGTCTGTTCGATCCAGCCAGCTGGTGGGCAGACAGAGAGGTGGATCTGGCGATGACCAGGATGTTCGGTGGATTTGGCGCTGACTTCTACACCAGCTATGCGGCCGAATACCCGTTGAGCGACAGGTCAGAGGAGAGAGTGGAGATCTACAACCTTTATCACTTGCTTAACCACGCCAATCTTTTTGGTGGTGGATATATCGAACAAAGTCGGGCAAGCCTCAAGCGACTGGCCCGACATATGACCTGAGCAAAA
>CAJWLE010000024.1:0-15054 GCA_913042965.1 uncultured Synechococcus sp. | reverse complement strand
GCCTGTTTCTGTCCATCACCAGAGAGATCAATGCACTGACTTTCCACGCGGCTGGTCGCCGCTGCCACTGAGGTGTCACACCTCGTGATGCCTGTCAGGGGAAGGAGACCTTGTGTGCTTTCGGCGATAAAGGTACAAATACCGACTGATCTAACCGGTTGGGCTTCGCTACCACGCTGTTGTCCCCCGGAGTGATCTGGACATGAAAACCATTGACGAGCACATCCAGAAGGACCAAGAGGAATTTCTGAAGGCCCTGGCGGAGCACAACGACGGCAAGGTGCGTCATCTCACCGAGGAGCTGCAGTGGCTCCTGGATCACAAAAAACAGTTTCCCGAGGACAGCCACGACCCAACTGCTCTGGAACTCTTCTGTGAGCAGAACCCCGACGAGCCTGAGTGCCTTGTTTACGACGACTGACGACCAGGCGGAAGCCGGCTAAGTAAAAAAACCTACGTACCTATGTTGGGTTGATGTAAAGCGTGCTTCATGAAATTACGTATAGTTGTGTCACGTAATGATTGAAGCCGATGATCCGTCTCGTCCTGACCCGTGCGATTGCGGCGGATCTCGGTCTGCTCGTGTTGCGCGTTTTCACCGGAGCGCTGCTGATTCATCACGGCTACGAGAAACTGGCCAACATTGAGAATTTCGCTGACGCCTTCGTGCGTCCTCTGCATCTCCCCTTCCCGATCCTGCTGTCCTACGTCGCAGCCTTCTCCGAAGTGATCGGAAGCTGGTTGCTGATCACGGGTCTTCTGACCCGCGTGGGCGCCATGGCGATCGCTGGAACCATCTCCGTTGCGATCTACCACGCGATTGTGACTGCCGGTTTCAACATCTTCCTGTTGGAACTTCTTGGTCTTTACCTCGGCGCAGCAGCGGCGATCCTGGCCTGCGGTCCCGGTCTGTTCTCCATCGATGAACTGATCGCCCGCCGCTTCGATGCCTCTTCTGAAGCATCTCCATCTGTCGAGGCGGAACCAGCTGCTCCCATGGCCGAAGCCGTCGCCTCCCGCTGATCTTCATTGAGTCAATGGCCCTGTCTCTCTTGAGTTCCGGGCCTTCTGAGGCACCAGCGGCACTGGTTTTTGCTCACGGTGCGGGAGCCTCAGAACAATCACCGTTCATGGAGGCCATTGCTGCAGGGCTCGCCTCCAGAGGATGGATGGTGCATCGCTTCGCATTCCCCTACATGCGGCGTTCACAGGAGAGAGGCAGGCGATGCCCGCCTGATCGTGCGCCGGTTTTACTTCAGTGCTTCCGCGAGGTTGTTGAAGATGTTGCCTCCGATCGCCCCGTTTTCATTGGCGGGAAATCGATGGGGGGTCGGATCGCCAGCATGCTGCTGAACGAGCTGTCTGCATCAACTGCCGTTCGAGCAGGTCTTTGTTTTGGCTATCCCTTCCATCCTCTGGGACAACCCTCAAGAGTTCGCACGGAGCATCTTGAACAGCTCAAGGCACCACTCTTGATTTTGCAGGGCGAGCGCGATCCCATGGGCAGGTCTGATGAAGTGCCTGGCTACGACTTGAAATCTCCCCTGCAGCTTCAATGGATTCCTGACGGTGATCACTCGTTCAAGCCCCGCAAGCGTTCGGGGAGAACAGAGGCCATGAATTTGGATCTTGCCGTTGATGTCGCACACCAGTTCATGCGTGATGTGCTCGCTTGAATCCTCCAGCCGGATCCATTCGAGCTGCTTGCGGAACAAGGCTGTTGGCCGGTTGTGTTCGGGCCCGCCCCGTGAAGGGGCTTTTTTGTGGCCCGGTTTTTCGACGATCACGGCAGAATTGAGAGGTCTGCTCCCGATTGGATGAAAGAGGTCAGCTTGCTCGAGATGATCGGTCGATCGGTGGCCAAGGTTGCCGCTGGTGCCGGTGTCGCTGCTGTGCTGATCTGGCTCACCTACGTGTTGCTTGATATCGGTCATATGCAATCAGGCTTTACCTTGCCGCAATCCACCTATTGATCCATTGCTGATCGTGTGGAACAGTGCCAGCGTCAGCCTGGCCATCACGGCAGCTCTGTTTGCTGTTCTCCAGATCTGGTGGATCAGCGTATTAATGAAGCGCAATCAGCGACGCCGACTGGCTGAGCCCCTCACGGCAAGTGCATTTCGTGATGAGCTCGAAAAAATTTTTCGACAGAGCTGTTTAGACGAATCATGAAGCAATTACCTGGACGACAGGCACCCCGTTGGCTTCGTTTTGTGGTCACAGCTGTGATGACAACTGTGGCCACAATCTGGTTGTTTTCGTTGCTGCCGTTTTTATTGCTTTTATCTGTTGTATTCGGGATTGTTCTGATCCCGGTCCTCCGCCAATTGCGCCAGGAAATGGATGGCATGAACGGTTCACCTGAAGCGAAACGTCCGACCGTTGACGTCACCCCCTGGCATCGGCAACTGTCTCAGCTGCTTGCTCAGTTGCGGAACAGATCGTCCGCCATGCGGCGATAACGACCCAGGGAGGGGCCCGCCTTGCGGTTGCGACTGGTTAGCCCTTGACCTGGAATGAGGTTCTCAGGGGCAAAGGTGGTCAAGGCAATGGCAGGTGTTTTTTCCTGCTGCTCCGCCAATTCCTTCAAAATCTCCTCAGCCGTTGTGAGCTGGGGAACGGGATTTGATTCAGGCTGCTCAACAACCGCTTCAGGCTCATCGACGGGTTTTGATTTAACCGGGCTTGGTGCTGGTTGAGGCTGCTTTTTGTTTCCTGAAGGCCAAAGGAACAAAACACTGAACGCCAGTGCAAGGAGAGATGTCAGCGTTCCCGTGAGACCGATTTCAATTCCCTTGAAATTCCAAGCGATGCCGGAAGCCGCCAGACCCAAGGTTCCGGAGGTGGCCAGCAGGGCACCCAGCACGGAAATCTGGGGGCGTTGCAGTGAAATACCTGTCGAAACTGGATCGAAGCCTTCCGGTTCCATCAAAGGTTCACTGGGCTGTGGCCGCAGGATGACCAGGCTGATCCCGATCACGACCAAGGAAGCAACAGTGGTTCCGAGTCCGATAGGACGCCCTTTGAAATTCCAGGCAATACCGCCGGCTGCGAGACCACCCACGCCAAGGGCAGCCAAACCGATGCCGCTCAACAGGCCAAGTCTTGACTTCATGAATCAGTTGCTCCGGTTTTTGGATGCGGCGTAGGCGACCGCCCCACCGGTCACCAGGGTCAGCAGACCTGTGCTGAGCAAGAAGCCCGCGAGCAGGGCCAAGCCGATCAGGGATCCGAGCAACGACATTTTGATGCGCAGCAGCTTCGACTTCAGCAGCATCAGCAGCAAAAGGTTCACGGTTGCTTTGAGCCCGGCAACCTTGGCAGCACTGATGGGGCAGAACGGATTAAACGGCAACAACAAGGGTGTGTTTCGAAGCTTCAACTGTTAAGCAATTCTGGCGAAACGCAGGGCCATTTGTGGACGATCGGCACAGCTCTTCCGTAGCCGGATACACCCTGCAGCCGCACGGAAGTTGCTGGTGACTTTTTTTACATCTCGGTCAAGACGTTTCTGAGCACTGTCCGTTCCAAGCCGGACATCACGCGCGGTCAGCACAAAAAAAGCGGGTCATCACGACCCGCTTTCCGGTAACCATCGAATCAGCTGGAAACTCAGCGACGGCGGTTGCGGGAACGCTGCTTGAGTTTGCGCTTGTATTTCTCAACGGGAGTTTCGTGGTGACGAATACGGCGAAGGTCAGAGAAGATGCCGGCTTTGGCCACAGAGCGCTTGAAACGTCGTAGCGCTGATTCGATCCCTTCGTTTTCGCCGACTGTGACCTGACTCATCCGTTTCCCGAGGCTGAGAGCAAAAAGTGATCTTAACAGCCGGGCTCTGGCGATTTGCTCCACGGTTTCAGCCGTTCCTGGCTGAGGCGAGCCCGATGACGGGTTGAGGGATGACTTTGGAGATCAAGAAATGGAACAGTTCGTCCCCTTCATTAATCAGAACTGGGATCGTCGTACGCATGGGACTCATGCACTGCCCGATCTGCATCGGCCTGGCCGTTCTCTCGGCCATCCGCTTCTCGGCTCATGCGGTGATGGCCTATCAACTCGAACGCGGCCGAGCGGCCGCCTCAGCCCATCCAGCCACCTTGTTGGGAACGGTTTTCGGCCTCTGAAATCAACCGGGCTTCGCGGTCGATGAGCTTGGGTATTTCCACTCAGCTGAAGCGAAAAGGTCGCCCGCAACACTTTTTATGAAGCGATATTAAGTAGCGTTACGCCACTGAACAATAAAGGCGTGGAAATTCTTGTTGCCGCAGCACTCTTCGTCCCGTTATCGGCACTGGTGATGAATGCTTTCTCGGGTGACTCCGAGGACGATTTTGATTTTCTCTGATGGAGACCAAACTCCTGGCACTGCTGGCGTTTGGTGCCTCCGTCATGACCCTTTGGGCGTGGTTGACGGCAAATCTTTCGCTGAAGGGCTCTGACCAGCACAAGCCAGACAGCCGCCGTTGATTCTGTAAGGAGCCAAGTGGCCCCTGAGGCAGTGGTTGCCTCGAAAAAACAACGTCTGCCCCAGTTCCCTCGCATGGGCATCGGTTAGCGGCAGGTTGAGCCATCGATCTGGAACATCCCCCTTCAGATCTGCTCGATTGGCGATGGCCTCCTCTCGGCGTTCCATCTCCTCGCGATCGTTCTTGCGGTAGACGGCCTCCACCTGCATCTCCCTGGAGCAGTTTTCACAGGCCTGAACCGTTGGCTTGCGTCGTGCCGTGTTGTGGGACAACTTGTCGCTGGGCACTTCGCGTTCATTGCCGCAGCTGCAACGGCACCACCAGTAGGCATTGCCGGATTTGGTCCGCTTATCCGAAGGGCGGATCACCGTGAGTCGGCCGTAGATCTCGCCGATTCGGTTACGCGGTTTCGATGGCATGACAGCAGGGGTCTGAATGGCAGGCAGCGTTCAAGCGGAATCCTGATCACTGAGTTCGGAAAACTTGGCGGCCATGGTGGGATTGCGGCGGGTGAGTTTTTTCACGGTCACGTCCTGCGCCTTGTCATTCGCCAGGCGCAGGTTGCGGTCGGCGCCCAGGAGTGCGTCTTTGGTCTTCTGAAGATGATCGATTGATTTATCGATTTCATCAATCGCGGTCTGGAAGCGACGAGAAGCAAGGTCGTAGTTGCGTGAAAAGGCGTTTTTGAAGCTCTCCAGATCATGTTCGAAGTTGGTCACATCAATGTTCTGGGCCTTCACCAGCGCAAGTTCAGCCTTCACCTCCTGAGACTTGAGGGCTGCGTTGCGCAGAAGTGTGATGAAGGGAATGAAGAACTGAGGCCTGATGACGTAGGTCTTGGGGAAGCGATAGGACACGTCAACGATGCCTGAGTTGTAAAGCTCGCTTTCCGGTTCGAGAAGCGAAACGAGCACGGCGTATTCGCAGTTCTTCTCGTTGCGGTCCTTGTTCAGTTCCTTGAGGAAATCATCGTTCTTCTTCTTTGTTGCCGTGGTGTCCGACTCATTCTTCATTTCAAACATGATCGAAACGATCTCGTTTTCAGCGTCATCGCTGTCGCGGAAGATGTAATCCCCCTTGCTGCCCGTGCGTGCATCGTTGTCCTTCTCGAAGTAGGCGCGGGGAAAGGCAGCGGCGCGAATGCGATTGAACTCCGTTTCGCAGTGCTGCTCCAGGGTTTCACCCACCATTTTCGTGGAGAGGCGGGCCTTCATATCCCGCAGGCGTTCGATCGCCTGATCGCGATCGTGGATCTGGATCTCGTAGCGCTCCTTCATCGACTGGGCAGCCAGCTGATGCTTCAACTCGCTCTGGCCGAGTTCACTGCGCAGCTGATCACGTTCCCGTTCGACCCCGGTCAGCGCTTCGGTCACCGCCAGCTTGGTCTGGATGCCACTGGCATCCAGTTGCGCCCGTAAATCACGCAGTTCGCCCTCCTTCTGAAGGGTGATGGTCTGAATCTCCTTTGCAAATCGGCTCTCCGCCACCTGGGCTGCGGTGGCGCTGGTGTCCTGCAATTGTCGAAGTTCTGTCGCCAGCAGATCGCGTTGCTTCTCAGACGCTGTCACCGCTTGCTTCACTGCCAGCTGCTGTTGAACATCGCGGCTTCTCAGTTGTGCTTCGAGCTCCTGGAGCTCGCTCTGTTTTTTTGCCATCGCCAGTTCGATGGCCGTGCGTTTGTCCTGTTCCGCCAGTGCCAGGCGTTTGTTGAGCTGCTGCTCGAACTCCCTGTCGCGCACCTGTTTCAGGATGTCGGCATAGCCGGCCTCATCCACCTTGAAGGCCTTGCTGCAGTGCGGACAGATGATGTCGTGCATGTCGATGCGGCGGAAGGATTGCTACCAACGGGGCAATCGAGATTGTGCCGAGATGACAGCACTCACGACAGCTTGGCCCGCTCTGCTTGCGGACCCCCATGCTCTTCTGGAGACCGTGCTCATTGTGGGCATCACCAGCTTCGCCGCCATAGGCTTTCTGGCGGGGCTGCGTGAGATGACGCACGACATCCGCCAGTTCCGCCGCGCCAAGGTCTGAGCGCGGGAGATTCAGTTCTGAAGCAGGATTTCAAGTTCCGCAAGCCGAGCTGCATTCACCCCGAGATCGGACTCCCCAAGCCGGGAGACTGAGCGGGCCTGGATGGCACCGTCATCCGCGAGCAGCTCGAGATCATCCACAAAGCCGAACAGGGCACTGCTTGCTTCAGCGTGCAGATAGCGGTCGCTCTGATCGACCACCACCGTTCGCGGCATGGCAGCCACTGCGACCGCCAGAACAGAGAAATCACCCTCAGGGTTGTCGCTGAGCCAGCGGGAACGACTGCAATGGGCGGGGCTTTCGCAGGGGCTGAGTTCTCCGGCATGCACACCAAGCTCCGGGGGAACGGGTCCCACAAGGTGAAACAGCATCAGCACAGGCAGAAACAGGCTTGCAAGAGCGGCCATTCGGTTCCGTCAATTCAGCAACGGGCTGATTTCAGCATGATCCCGAACGTGAGCTGTTGTTTTGCGGCGCTTTGGCTGCATCAGAGGTCTGATGGAGTCAGATTCCCTGTTTCGTCGTGTTTTGCATTGAACGCCAGGACCCCGGAGGCAGCTGGGTGAAGGAGCTCTGTTTCAAGACAGAGTTCAAAGCATTCGTGAGTGCCCGCACCAAGTCGATGGCCACGCTGAGGACGTACCGGATCGTCAACGACAGCTGGAATCAGGTGGTGGCGGTGGTGGATGTCAGCAAAGGTCGCAGTTGAGCTGGCCTCTCAACGGCGGCGATCCCAGCTGAGCATGCCAATCCACAGGGCAAACATCAGCCCCACCGGCACAACGATCACCAGCAGTTGGTTGATGACAAAAAGACGCACTTCCGGATCCATGGACTGCATCATGGATCGGAACTGATTCGTTGCTGTGCCAACTCCCGCCTGGTTTTTGCTGGCCTGGGCCGTTGTGGCGTTCGCTTCGCTGTTGAAGTTCTGGTCTGTCACCGCTCCCTGGAGAGCCAAAAAGGGTGAGATGCCTCAGGAAGTTGAGGAAGATACCGAGGCGTTTCGCCAGTCCCTGGAGCGGCGCTGGGACCGCAGTCAGCGCTGATCTCCAGGAAAGTTCAGGCTTGACGTCCGCGATCCCCTGATTGAAGCCGATGCATGAAATTAGTGGTCAATATGAAAGTCTTATTACCAAGATCTGAAACTGAATGTCACTCATTTCTGAAGTGCTGACCAAACCAACGGATTGATCGAGACCTTTTTAGGATTGAGTGAGATTATCAATCAATTTGGACGGAGCAGGACAAAATCTTGAGCGTCGCTATCGACTGGTTGTCTGGAGTGAGACGGATCAGTGGATGCAGGTTCGATGTGCTGACTTGATCGAAAGAAACAGAAAAAATGACGCTGCTTGTATCTATCTTGAATTCCGAATGAGGGATGCAAGCTGATCAGCTTGCAGGTTTGCTGGGTGGAAGAGACACAGCAACAAGTAAAGCAATACCGATATCGGCGATGGCAATCAGGATTTCAATAACAACTTCCATGGCCGAACTAACGGTTGTTTTGATCGAAAGCCGGGAGGTCGCTCGGACGCATGAGCGCGAAGACCACGGCTGAAGTGAGAGCCACGCCGATGGCGACCATTCCGACTATTGCGGTTGAGTAATCGCTCATCGGAACCCCTCGGATAACGCAACTTTACACGTTTGTAACGCGTTGTAAACCGATGCTCTCAGAATTGGACGACATGCAAGTCAGGAGGCACGTCGCAGGTCGTGGAGCCCTTCAAGCTGCTGATGCACCTGACGCAATTGCTGCAGGATCAGGTCCGTGCCATCCAGCTTGGCGAGGTCAAGCAACATGGTTTCGATCTGGTCTTTGCTGCGGATGAGAACGCGGCACTCGGGTGTACCTGGCTCGTATGACATAGGAACGCTTTTCGGTGCTGTATCCAAAGCTGGACCGAAGCTAGGTGCTAGCGATTGGCATCTGCTGCAACAAAGCTTCCCCCTTTTGCACAAGGGTCTGCGCGTACTCGGTCCAGAGACCCTGCCCCCAGTAGCGGAAGCAGCTGGTTTCACTGAGCAGCAGGTACAGAAGACAAGCCTGATAAGCAGCGTCTCCGGTGGTTGAGGGTTGCTCGGTCACGGCGTCATCCCAGCGGGCGTGGAAGTGGACACTGAGCTGCTGCATCGGCTCCAGAACGTTCTCGTATCCCTTCACCCAACTCAGGTCATTGGTCCATGAGGCCCCGTCGATGTGGAAGCCATCGTCTTGGCCATGCAACTGGTCGATGGCCCTCTGCACAGACTGTGGCGAGATCGGTTGAGACACCGCATTCCACAGGCGGTGTTGCTGCACCGCCTGAATGGGTGGGAATTGTGAGCTGTCGAAACCGCTGGCCTCGAGCAGTTCCAGGTACTCGCTTCCGTTCACCGCAACGCAGCCATCACCTGAGTCCCGGGTGCGCTGGTTGGCTTGCCGGAACGCCTCCGGGAACTCGTTCATCATCACGCCGCCGTTTTCGCCATCGGCGATCTGGCTCACGAGTGAAGGAAGTGTCCGCTCTCCCAAAGTCTGCTTCTGCAGTCCCATGGCCTCGTAACAGGGCTGCATCTGCCCCACCAGTTTGGTGTCGGATCCCTGGGTTTTGATC
Source organism: uncultured Synechococcus sp. (assembly GCA_913042965.1). Taxonomy (GTDB): domain Bacteria; phylum Cyanobacteriota; class Cyanobacteriia; order PCC-6307; family Cyanobiaceae; genus Parasynechococcus. The sequence goes on along the minus strand of CAJWLE010000024.1, from coordinate 5,951 downwards.
AACACCGTGATCTCCGCGCTGTCGCCATGGCTGTTGCGGGCGACCAGGCGGTTGGGTTGATATTTCTGCTGCTGACTCAATGGTTCGCCCTGAAGTGTTTCAACGCTGTGCTCCTGCACCAACAGCCAGCGGTAGCCGTGGTCCTTCAACGCCGAAACAAAGGCATGCAGCGTGTCGGGATGATTCGGCAGGTGCATCTCCGGTGGCGAAAAACCCCGCACCCTCTGCAGTGCCTCGCAGCCGAACAGATCCGCGAACTGGTGCTGCCAGGCACTGATCTGCAGCTTCAGATCGGGGATCGGTGTTGAGGGTGCAACCGCGTGGCTCCAGAAACTGCCCAGCCATTCGACGTGGCGTTGCATCAGGGGGTCACTGGTCAGGTAGCGAAGGGCAGCGGTGATGTCGTCCCGGCCCATCTGGTCCACGCCCCAGAGCAGGTTGCCCGAGTAATCCAGCATGATCCGCGGCTTGCATCCTTGTTCAATCAGTTGCGGGATCAGATCCGCCATCCGGCGGTAGCACTGAGCGAACGGTTCGGCGTTGTGGTTGTCCCCTTCGCCGGGGTGGTCAAGCATGTACTGCAGATGCGAAATCAGCGCACCATCAACGCCTGCGGGGATGGTGGGCTGGTGCATGTGAAGGGCACAGGCGAATCCTGAGCGCATCTGTTCCAGGTTCAAATCGCTCTGGCCAGTCCATACCGGAGCGTTGTTCTGCATCGCCATTCTCAGCTCTGCTTCTCTGCCGGCGATGGGCGGGATGGAACGCAGCATCAGAAAGCCGAAGTTTGCAACATCCACTCCCTAGCTCCGATTCACCCTCCGGCTGATCAATGCCTGGAGTCCTGTCATGTCTTGCGCACGATTGCAGCAAGACCATCAGCTGAGAAATTTTTGTTGATGTCTGTTTTGTGTAACAACAACTGCTGACGCTGCGTAACAGCTTCTGCGGACCTGCTTTCTGATGTTCTTAGGCTCAACACCCGCCTTCATGCCATGGAGTCATCGTTCAATCCAGATTCCAACAAGTCGACCGATGCCCTTGTCTCCCAGTGGTGGAGGAAGAGGGTTCAGACGTTGATCGAGGATGGCCGCCCTGAGGATGCAAAAGGGTTGTATCTGGAATTCGGTGAGTATCAGTCGAAGCGGCTTGATTCAGGCCAGTAGTTGCTGCGAATGGGCACAAAAAAGGAGGGTTCCCTAAGCCCTCCCGGATCGACGCATTACCCCTCACCGGGGTGCACACAGTGTTACAGAGCGAACGTTGGCGTGCAGTAAGTGTTGATACCCAAATGCCTGGTCAGGCAACCAGTTCCGTCTCGATGTCCCAACAGTCGGACCCTTTCGATGTCAGCAGGCATACCAGGTTCTGATCGTTGCTTACGAGCCGATAGGTCTGACCTGATGCGTCACTTTTGGCACGGGCGTGCCAGAAAGCCATATCGCGTGTGGGGTGTTGGTCTTCATTCATCCAGCCTTGATCGGTGAGCACCTGAATCGTGATCATTCACTATTTGCAGATGCCGTCAGGTTCGTTTGTTCTTGCCCACGTTGTTTGATCGGCCCGAATGTCTTCGGGATTACGTCATCCAACGCAGCTTTTCTTAATGCATAAAAAAACCTGGAATTAGTCCAGGTTCACGACGGTGTTGGTCTGAGTCTGATAATCAGGCTTTGGTCGATTTCTGAGTCAGCACGGCTGACATGGTGGCGGCAAGCAACATGCAGCCGGCTACGGCAAGAAATCCCATGGTGAGTTTGTGTGTGGTGAGGAGACGCGGATCTTTTCGTGATTGATACTTCTGCGATGTTGCCGTTGTCACAGGTTTGGCGGTCGATCATCTTTCGCCTGAATGACGTCCGCCTGCTGCGTTTCGTCCCGTTGGTCCTGGCAGGACGAGCAAAGAACCTGGCCTTTGTGCTTCCAATAGGTCGCCATCGAGCGTTCGATGCGCATGCCGCAGTCTTTGCAGGAAAACAAAGGCATCAGTGCGCCATGGGTGAACAGTCCGGGTAACAGCTCGGATGAAAAGTGCGTTCCAACGGTTTTTAAGGCCTCAATCGTTCGATTTTCTGTGTCGTCGACAGCCGTTTGTGGTGAACCTAATTTTCAGAGAGATGCCACCACCGCATGCTGGATCGATACCCCCAGTTCTGGAGTGATGCCTTCGACTTTCAGGGTCGGATTCGTCGCATCGACTACTGGACGATCGTGCTGCTGAATCTTGTGATCGCTTCGCTGCTCAGCCTGATGAGCGGCTCCCTCGCCTGGGTGTTCGGCGTGGCTGTGATCGTGCCCTTCTTTTCCATGCAGATTCGCCGCATTCGCGATACCGGAAGGGCATGGCCCTGGATCTTCATCAGCCTGCTGCCCCTGATCGGACAGTTATGGCTGTTGTGGATTTTGATCGGACCTTCCGATGATCAGGTCAGGTCTCTGCGGAGATCTTGAACTCGTGGAAAAGGGCTTCTGCTTCGGCGTATTCCGATTGTTCGCGAAGCACAAACAACTGGCTCTTCCACCAGTCCCAGGTGTCCATCTGAATCAGCTCGTCCAACAGCTGGTCTTTCATCGATCCCCATCGATTGGTCGAAGGCTAGAGCGCCGTTTCGGCTTGTCATGCAGGCTTTACATGGCGCGTCAGAGCTGTTGGAACCAGCATTACTTTGGTGTGTGTCAAAGCGTTCTGAACGGATGACAACACGTCCGAGGCGGAAGCTGATATGGGCCGTGGGCCTGCTGTCCTTCGCTGTTCCCATTGGGGTTCTGGCGAACACCACCAAGGTGGAGAGCAGCTATTGCCTTTCGATTCGAGATCAGATCAGTGTTTCGGAGAAGACGGCTCAGGCCAGCGTCAGGACGATCAAAACGGCGCCGAGCAAAGCGCTTTGGTGCGACTACAACCGCAAGTACAACGCCCTGTATGAGAAACACAACGGCCTGATGCGTGATTACGCCCGTTGCCGTCACCTTGAGGAGCAGGGGACGGACTACAACCAACTGATTGCTGAGTACGAATACAACAAGCAACGCCTGCTGACGATGCAGGGCACGGTTGATGTGGCTTGCGCCGCTGTTGACGACTGAGCCAGGCAACCGGACTACCTCGGACAGTGTTTGCTTTGTGATGAAGAAGCGTCACCGCTCCTGGTCGGATGGCGCTGGCTTTGCCAGACCTGTGAACGTACGCGCAGACCCCTTCATGGCTTTGGCTCGTTATCGCAGCAAGCGTTCTCTGTCACAGCGATCGTTGCAACAGGATCTGCAGGGGGCCCGGGATGCGCTGATTGCCTTTGATGGTTTTGAACCGGCTGGTCATCCGGTTCCGGCGGCGGTGCTGCAACGACCATCAACCGGTTCAACGCTGCGGGGTTGGCCGCAGTGGCTTGAGAGGGCGCGGCAGTGGTGGGCATCCATGCGTCAGCGATGAAGACATCGCTTGTGACCGGTGCCAATCGCGGCATCGGTCTGGAGTATTGCCGTCAGCTGCAGGCGCGGGGAGATCAGGTCGTGGCGGTCTGCCGCGAGCCAAGCCCGGAGCTTGAGGCCTTGGGGATCCGCATCGAATCCGGTGTTGAGTTGACCGACGCTGATGCCGTTGCCGGACTCTTGCTGCGGTTGAAGGGCCTGAAGCTGGATCTTGTGATCCTCAACGCCGGGATCCTTCAGTCGATGGGGTTGTCCGATCTCGATGCGGAGGCGATCCGGCTGCAGTTCGAGGTGAATGCCCTGGCTCCGTTGCAGCTCAGCCGGGCCTTGGTTCCGCAGATGCCCCATGGCTCAAAGCTGATCTTGATGACCAGCCGGATGGGTTCGATCGACGACAACAGCTCCGGTGGTTCCTACGGCTATCGGATGTCGAAGGTCGCTCTGAACATGGCGGGCCGATCCCTGGCGGTTGATCTGAAGCCGAACGGCATTGCGGTGGCGCTGCTCCATCCAGGGCTCGTTCGCACCCGGATGATCGGCTTCAACCCCAGTGGAATCGCTCCGGAGCAGTCTGTTCAAGGGCTGCTGGAACGGGTTGATGCCCTGACCCTTGAGACCAGCGGTTGTTTCTGGCATGCCAATGGCCAGTTGTTGCCCTGGTGATGGTTGGGGATTGCGAATCCGCTTGCACACCATTGGTGGTGTGCGGCCAAAAAAAAACCTGCCTCGAGGGCAGGCCGGGTGATGGGGAATCAGATCTTAAGCCTGTAAGGCGCCACTGGTGGTGCCTGCAGCCAGAACAGCCCCAATTTGTGAATGTGATCAAACATATGAGGTGAGTGTTGATACACACCACATCTGGGATCGGAGCTGTACGATTGCATCAACATCACAAGATGTGGTGCAAACAGGCGGGGTGATGGGGATTGCCTGAGCCTTCGAATCCGCTCCATTCGTGGGGCGGTTTTTTGTTTGCACCAAAGTTTTTATAACCCTCTCTTTTGCGTCGGCAAGCGCCAGCAGCCACGATTCAGCCAGCTTTCGAGCTGCCCGAAGTTGACTTGCCTCGGCCTGAAGTTCCACCATCACTGCACCGCTGGGTTGAAAACGGTCTGATTGGGTTTTGATCCACGTCACTGGTCCGGCCGTGATCGTTCGGAACAACGGGTCACCAGCAATGTGGAGGCGTTGCTGGCAGAGAACGATGCCTTGCGTCGGGAGGTGGCTCGGCTGACGCGGGAACTTGAGCTGGTCCGGCGCTGGCGTTCAACCCGAGAGACCAGCTCAGGCGAGGCTCCCATGCGGGTCCGTCCAGCCCAGGTTGAGGCCTGGGGTGCTGCCCTGGCGGGGCAAGCCGGTTGGAGTGGGTTGCGGCAAAGCGCCTTGAACGCTCTTGTCGAACAGCTCAATCGCGACAGTTTTCCAGCACAGCTGACGCTTCAGCAACGGTTGGATCGCCTGGCACCGGGTCTTGGCACGGACCTGATGGCCTCCATTGGCTCGAGGACGAATAAAAAAACGGCAGCCGTTCTTGCCGCTTTCGCTCTGTATGGGGTGCGAGCCAGTGAATGGCTGGATGAAGACCCCCGTCGGGTGGTGGCGGATCTGCGCCAACGGGTGGGCTCCGGTGCAGCATCCGGACGAGGACGGCGCACCCGCAGTGATCGTCGCCACTCAGATCGTGTTGATGACCGAATGCCCCGTGATTCCCGTGCCGCCGCGCTGGCTGTGCTGGGGCTGCATCCGGGAGCCAGTCAGGAGGAGATCAAAGCAGCCTTCCGGCAGCTGGTAAAACGACACCATCCGGATGTTGGGGGTTCTCCGGCAGATTTTCTTCGCGTGAGCGAGGCTTATCAGCAGCTCATCCAGTGAGATCTGTGATGCCGATCGAGTTCGGATTTGTCTTCATCGGTGCCGGTATTGCCGTGGGTCTTTCATTCGCGGTGGCACTTTGGTTCGAGCGATCCAAAGAGAAGGATCTGCCTTGAAACTCTGATTTTTGATCCCACCTCGGTTACGGCCGGGATGGAATGTCAGGCTTGAGCGGAGAGTTGAACACTGCAGCCATGGCCGATGCCGAGCGCAAAGGCAAGCGCTACTGGATCGACGAAATCTCGTTTCTGGAGGCGCGTTTGAACGGCAGCCAGGGGGACATCGATCAGGATGATCGCGCTGCCTGCGAAGACGCCCTGAAGGCAGCGCAGGCCAGGTTGGCGGAGTGCAGCGACTGAATCAGCTGCGGCAATGGCGCCGGCGGCCGAGGGGTTCGATCCAGTCTTTCCTCACCTGCTGATGGTGGTTGATCACGGAGGGAAGGCGACACCCCAGCTGGATTTCACCTTCATCCATCAACCGGCCCAAACGCAGTACAGCCGCCTCTTCCGGACGGTTGAAGCTGGATTGCTGCGCCGTCAGCCAGCTGACCTCATGCTCGGTGATCACACCGGTGGACAGGCTTTCGAGAACGATTTCCCCAACGGTCATGAGAGCTTTGTAACGGATTCGTTACATCCTGGCGCGCC
>CAJWLE010000023.1:0-15068 GCA_913042965.1 uncultured Synechococcus sp. | reverse complement strand
GACGGACCTGGAGGGGCAGCAGCACGCGATGGCCGGTCTTCTGCCGTTTCAGGCGAGTCAAGGGCAACTGCAAGTGGGGTACCGACAAATGACACCACAGCGAGACGGCCTGTTGGTGCGCCGCGGAGAACAACTTCGAGGGCATGAATTCCACCGCTGGACGCTGCATCACCGCAGAGATCCGCAGGATGCCTCCGTGCTGTGGGAAGTCGAGGGGTGGCGACGCGACAGGGCATCTGAGGGATGGGGAACATGCACGATTCACGCCAGTTGGGTTCACCTCCACTGGGCCAGCTCCACAACGATCTGCTCCCGATGGCGCAATGCGCTAGCCGCAGGACCAAAACCAGGGCCCACAACGTTGTGAGCTCGGCCCGGTTCACTCCCTGAAACGCCTACCCAAAAAGCGCTTGGGGGGAGAATGGATACACAACGCGCGCATGTCTTGCTTGAGGATGTTCATTTCGCTCGATTTTTTGGCGCCTCAATACAACATTAAAAACAGATCAACTCGGCCTTGCCGAGTTGATCTGCAACCACTTTATTCTTCGATCAGTTGCTATTAATTCAGCATAAATTTACCTGACAATATGTGCCCTGTGTGAAGGTCTGAAATCTTTTTTGCAGAGATTTGTTGACATCAGAAGACAGATAAACCACCACCAACGAATCGCCAATCCCCACCCTCGGACGGATGCATGCTGTGGGAGATTGGCCCCAGGCGACGCGACAGGGAGCCGGAGGAATGGGGCACGCGGACGATTCACGCCGGCTGGGCTCACCTGCACTGGGTCGGCTCTTTGACGATCTACTCCCGATGGCGCGCCGCTCGCGAAGCCGGGCCGAAACCATTGCCCGACGTTTCATCACACGACCGCAACCCAGCAGGGTTCAGCCATTTGTAGAGCGCTGGCGCCTGATCATTCAAGGTCACGTTCAGGGAGTGGGCTTTCGATCGGCCTGCAGTCGCCGAGCCCTCGATCTCGGCGTCAAGGGATGGGTGCGCAACCTGAGGGACGGCAGCGTGGAAGTGGAAGTAGAAGGAACCCCTCTTGCAATCGCAGAGCTGCGCGCCTGGTGCGAGCAAGGCCCTCCAGGGGCTCAGGTCCACAGCGTTCGCCCGAGTCAGATGCCGGCAACGGGCAATGACTGGTTTGAGGTGCGTTACTGAAACAGCGATCTGAAGAGATCACAAACTGACGACAACAGCGACAACCTGCTGGCTACGGCAAGGGGGGTGCTTCTGCTGCGCAGCGATGCTTCGTCTCAGTCTGGTTCTCTCCGTCATGACGCTCCCCCTGATCGGGATGGAGGTGATCAATGCGCGTCAACAGCAACCTCTGAATGTGTTTCAGTCCGCAGAAGATGCCGTGTTGGCCTGCAGGATCTGGCAAGAAGCGGAAGGAACCTTCACGGCACGCAGCTCCCATGCAACCGTGCAGTCGTCACTGCGCAGCTGCGAAGCTGATTTAGATCATCCTGTGATTCTTGGGCGACGCTTCAGCGTGGTGGCCGGTGTCCAATACAACCAACCCATCGGCAGCCTGCATCGATCCATTGCACAGAGGTTTCCCTATCTGGTCGATCGACCGCACACTGAGATTCACTGACCACGGCCATGGACCCCAAAGCGTTGTTGAACACCCGCGACAAAGCGTTCTGGAGAGCTGTACTCGGTGTGGTGAGTCTGGGAGTCAGCATTGGTCTGGCGGCGTTGATCCTTCGTCTTTGAGCAACACAGGCAGAGCTCAGCGCCTTTGCATGGATGCAGCGAACTCCCGCCGCCATGCCTCAGCGACGGAAGCAGAGGTGCTCCCTCCGATCATCCAGACTCCTGTTCTGGCTCGGGATACCGCCACATAGCTGAGCTGCTGGCGGATGGATGGATCGGAGCGGAACACATCGGGAGCCACAAACACCTCCCCGAAGCTGCTGCCCTGACTGCGATGAACGGTGAGCACCGCTGCAGGGCCAAGCGAAGCGAAAGCATCGCGAATCAAGAAATATTGGCGCCAGATCGCCCGACCACCCTTTTTACCTGCGTCACGAGCCTGCTGACGCAAGCGCTGCATCACCTCATCCAAGTGCCGACGGGCCTCACTTCCAACAGGCGGCTGCAGACGCAACGTCAACTCCAGCTCACCGGACGAGACCTGTGCCGAAAGAGTCTCGATCACAGGAACAAATCCATCAGCTGATGACAACCCGAAATCAACCAGATCACAGGTCTCCGGCTTCACATCACGCACCACCACCTCGCGGTTGGACCCCAGGACCATGTCGGGCTCCTCTCCCGTTTCCTCCCCATCTCGAGAGGCTGGGGCCATCACAGCGGTGCGACTGATCAGCACCTCGCCTGGCAACACTGGCATCTGATCCGCCATCTCGCCGTGAATCGCCCGTCGGGCGTGGGGCACGAGGCGATCAAGGCTGCGATTGGTGTAACACACAATCCTGGCTGCATCTGGATTGTCCTGCTGCGCCGCCTCCTTCAGTGCGCGGCGGGCCTGATCAAGCCAATCCTTCTGGGGCAGACATCGAACCTGGCCCTGGGCATCGCGAATCGGTGGCAGGGATGGTGGGTTTTGACAGGGGAGTCCCCCATCCCGCAGTCTGCTGGCGAGCTGAAGCACCGGGCCCTGGTGACGCACCACCTCGGTGAGGGTGGCAGAACAGGCCCGCTGCAGAGCGAACACCGGACTGCTGTCCTCCCCCACCGGTGGAAGCTGAGCTGGATCTCCGACAAACACCAGTCGCGTCTTGAACGGATGAGCACATTGCAGGGCAATCCCCAGCAGGGTGCTGTCGACCATCGAAGCCTCGTCGATCAGAACAAGACCCAGGTTCTCCAGTGCCATCGCCGTCTGCTCAGTGGGCTCACACAGTTCTGCCTCCGCAGACCGCTTGAGCTTCAGCCGCAGCAGCCGATGAATCGTTGAGGGATACCAGGTGGGTTGGAGACCTTCCAGATCAAGAGCCTGGCGCAAGACCCCAACGGCCTTGTGCGTGGGCGCAACAACGGTCCAGCACAGTCCTGCATCCTCCACCAGCCGCAACAGGCGTATCGACAAAAAGGTTTTTCCGCTACCGGCAAAGCCGCTCAGAACAAAAGGCGTGCCATCGCTGGGGCCTTTCAGCCAAGCCGCAAATGTCTCGGCAGCAGTGCGCTGATCAGCGGTGAGATCGTCTGAATTAGCCACAATGAATGATGCCCCACCAATCCTAAACGCAAAGAAAAAACCCTGACGCAAAAACACTCATCCAAAAAATAACAGCACAAAGCATTATCTAAATCCGCAAAATTTCAGCTCAAGCAAACACGAGATATGACGGGCCGTGGTTGAATCAAAAACAACGAAAAACCCAAGACCATGCTTCTCAATCCAAAAAGCCATGAAAGAGCGAACTCAATCCTCAAGCGCGAGAAAGCATTGGAGCTCTTTAGTTCAGTGATGCATTAAAATGCTTTCAAGAATTAACACGATAATTTTTGTTCAATCAAAAAAGACTTCTCATCGTTGCCGGACCTACAGGATGCGGCAAGTCAACGTTCCTGAGCTCTGCACTGGGAAGCAAGCCATCACCTTTGACGAAAGAAATACTCAAAAATACTTTCACGAGAAGTGATTATAAGATTGAAAAACTCTTTTTAAAGAGACTCAAAAAGCTATACGAAAAGCAGGGACGATTCCAAAAATTCACCCGTCGTTACAACAACTTCATCCTAGACGTCGACACAACAGGGGCAAGATTCAAAGATAATGCGATCATTTTTCCCCGGCTTTTTGCAGAATTTGATCACATACTTTCCATTCAGATTTTTACACCCTACGAAATATGGATCAATCGGATTCTTGAAAGAAAAATAAATCTTTCTTTCAAGAATAGCAAAACAGTACGCCGCATTTTGCATGATTCTTTTTCACTGAAATCTCGAGAGAGAAGGCGTGCCGAGAGGCTATATTATGAATGCTATGAGACATGGGAATCGTACTTAAAAAACAACAATATTGAAAACCAATTTCGTATCGATACAACCCAAGACTCCATTATTGAATCATGATTTACCTAAAACCTGAAGAAGTCAATAACCATTCCCGTGTGATATTCAACCCAATCAAAATCTAGCGAGGCCGGGATTCCACTATCAACCAGCAACTCAATAAAACTAATACAAAAGTGTTCCAATCAATCCTTAGAACAATTATCTTCTCTCCATCAATTTTTTCTATATAAATACAACTCGAAATTTAGATAGCGATCAACTTGCTCCCAGGCCCAAAGCCAGAGCGACATGCAGCGGAGATCCAACAAACTCCAAGCCCGGAAGCGCTACCAATGGCCCAATCAAGCTGCCAACCAGCACCTGCAGCCTGCTGTGTCCAAGGCTCTCCTTCAATGGTTTTGACAGGGGTTCCGTCCAGAGCTCATCGGGAAGTGCGTTCACCCTCTCAGCTGTAAAACCAGCAGCACGGCGGATACCGCTGGCGTCGTACATCACCACGAACGCGACCATCGCTGCCAAGGCAAACAGCGGATGATCAAAGCCAAGCGTCCAGCCAATGCAGGCCGCCGTTCCGGTGACCAGCGCGGAGTGGCTTGAGGGCATGCCACCGGTCTCAAGCAGCACAGCCGGTCGCCAACGGCGATGCAGGATCAACTCAAGCAGCAGCTTGGACAGCTGTGCCACACCGCAGGCAACCAGTCCCCAGGCCAGCGAACTGTTATCGAAAAACTCCTGGGTTACGGCATGGGAAGGCATGGAGTCGATCATCGGTCGCGGCTGGTGATGAAATCCGCCAATGCCAGGAGCGGTTGGGCCCTTTCAGCCCAGGGATTGAGAGCATCCTTCGCTTCGCTGACCAGGGCATCCGCCCGCTTGCGCGACTCTTCCAGGCCAAGCAATTTCGGATAGGTGGTTTTGTCGGCAATGAGATCTTTGCCGGCGGTTTTACCCAGCACCTCACTGCTTGCGGTGATATCAAGAATGTCGTCGATGATCTGAAAGGCCAGTCCGATCCCCCGGGCATAAATGCGAAGCGCCTTGATGAGCTCTTCATCCGCACCACCGATCAAGGCTCCAGTGATCACACAAGCACTAAGCAGTGCACCGGTTTTGTGCAGATGGATGTACTCCAGCGTCTCCAGATCCACCTCCTTTCCTTCACTTTCGAGATCCACCACCTGACCACCCACCAAGCCGGGTGCCCCTGCAACAAGAGACAGCTCACCGACGACGCTGAGCAGCCGCTCCGCAGGCACACCCGATGTGCGTAAGGCCACCATCTCAAAGGCGCGGGTGAGCAACGCGTCTCCCGCCAGGATTGCAACGGCCTCCCCGTAGATCTTGTGATTGGTGGGACGGCCACGCCGCAGGTCGTCATCGTCCATGGCCGGCAGATCATCGTGGATCAGCGACATGGTGTGAATCATCTCCAGCGCCACGGCGGTTGGCATCGCCTGGGATGAGGCACCGCCCGCCAGCTCACAGGCCGCTAAACACAGGATCGGCCTCAGGCGCTTGCCTCCGGCCAGAAGCGAGTAACGCATGGCTTCCCGCAGGGATTCGGGACGCTCAGGACCAAGGGATCCATCCAAAGCAGCTTCCACCTGCTCCTTGGACTGCGCCAGATAGGTCTTGAAGTCGAAGCGATCCGCCGGGGCAGAACCGTGATCGGGAGAGGTCGCCGCGGCAGTCATGGGAAGACCAACACTGGCGGGATTCTCTCAGGCCGAGCCAAATCCGCTCAAGGGGACCCAATCCATGGGATGCGGCACCCGCATTTCACGACCCCGACCAGGTGGGGTGGTGATTGCCAGGTCGTAGGAGACGGAATAGCGGGTTGCCTGGCCCTGATACGGCGTCACCCGATGCGTCAGATCAGAGGGGAACAACAGCAAACGATGCTGCTTGGGCGCAAAGACTCCCCCGGAGACAGCAGCCTCCGAAAAGGGAATCGCCATCACATGGCTGAAGTAATTTTCTGGAGCCTGAAATTCCAGTTCACCACTGGAGTTATCCTCCTCGGTGCGGACATAAAAAACCGCACTGAGTTGGGCATTGCGATGGGTATGTGATTCGATCGTGCCCCCCTCCCTGGCGCACACCACCGGCCAGGCCTTCTGGATGTGCACCTCCAGTCCGTGGTCGGGTCCGAGCAGAGAATTCAAATAGCTGTCCACCTGAATCGCCAGGGCCTGATTCAGCCACTGAAACGCCTCAGTGCGATGCAACTGATCCAGCCCGGCTCGACCCAGCAAATCGCCGGTGAGGTTGTTGCGCATTCGAAATTCGGGATGCTCGAACACATCCCGATCAAACGCCTTGAGCTGAGCCTCCATGGCGGCGGCGGCATCTTTGTCCGGTTCGAGATCCACCTGAAGCACAGGGGTCGGGAACAACCAATGAAGTGCCATCTGCAGTCGTTTAGACAATCAGATCGTCAAGGGTGTGATCGATCCCGTGCCGACGGCACCAGGCCACCACTGTGTTCACCAGCAGCATCGTCACCGTCATCGGTCCAACCCCACCTGGAACGGGCGATAGGGCTGCAGCGATGGGATCCACCTCATCGGCCCGAACATCGCCGCACAAGCCACCTTCCGGCTTTCGATGAATCCCCACATCCACCACAGCAGCACCAGGGCGGATGTGTTCCGCCCCGACCATTCCTGGACGACCAGCCGCCACCACCACAATCTCCGCTTCCCGCGTGTGTGAAGCCAGATCAGTCGTCCGGGAGTGAGCGATCGTGACGGTGGCATTGGCCGCCTGAAGCATCAAGGCCATGGGCTGACCCACAAGGATGCTGCGACCAATCACCACGGCTCGCTTCCCTGCAGGGTCGATGCCCTGACTCTTGAGCATGGCCATCACCCCCGCAGGTGTGCAGCTGCGGGGGCCCGATTCACCCTTGAGCAGACGACCCAAATTGAGAGTGTGTAAACCATCGGCATCCTTTGCTGGGTCAATGGCCTGCAGCAACGGGCCTTCATCCAGCCCGGAAGGCAGCGGAAGCTGCAAAAGGATGCCGTCAACACGCGTGTCGGCATTCAAATCCGCAATGACCGCCAGCACCTCGGCTTGAGGAGTCTCTGCCGCAAGGTGCGCTCCGAAGCTGGCAACACCGATGCGACCACAGGCCTTTTCCTTGTTCGCGACGTAAACAGCACTGGCTGGGTCGTCGCCAACACGAAGAACCGCCAGTCCGGGAGGGCGGCCCGCTGCTGCGCTGGAGGACTCCACCAACACTTTGAGACGGTCTTCCACCTCCCGAGCCAGACGCTTGCCGTCCAGGCGCTGGGCCATGTCACCCCACTCCATTCGATCTCAGCATGCCTCTCATAGACCGCTAGCGTTCAAAGGTCAGCCGTCCTGTCTTGGTTCGCTTTCCCGGCGTGAGCAAGCTCTGGAGACGTTGGCAGCGTCATCAGCGCCCCGAGGGCCGCATCCTGCGCTGGACACCGCTGCAGTCGGCGATCGTTCTGATGCTCTGCTTGGCGGTGGCGATGGCCTCAAGCCTGCCCTGGCTGGTGGAGCCGAATCTTCAACCGGGAGATCTGGCGCCCTTTGATGCGCAGGCACCCAAGGCAGCCCTGGTGCGAGACAGCACGGCTCTGGAACAGCGCCGCTCCACGCTCGTGGCACGCTCTGTTGTGCAGGTGATCGACCCTGATCAGACGCGGGAGCTGATGTTGCGGTTGGAGCGACAGCTCAGCCAGCTGCAACGGATCACCGAAAGCGGTTTAAGCGCAAGGGTTGGGCCGGTGAATCTGTCTGCGGGCGAGCAAAATTGGCTGGAAGAACGCACCGATGAACAACGCCTCGCCTGGGACAACCAGGTACGGCGGACGGCGGAGCGGATGCTGAGCCAGGGCTTGGTCAGCAGCCTGGCGGTGGATCAGCTGCAGCAGGCATCAGCCATGCAGCTAGAGACCGACCGGATGGCGTCGGAATCAGCCCGGTCCCTTGCGGTGAAGCTGCTGGTGAGCAGCCTGCAGGGCAGCAGCAACCTCCGCACCGACCCCAATCTCAGCAAGCAGCTGATCGAAGAGCAGCTGACCAAGCAGGGCATCCCCACCATCGAAGTTCGCAAAGGGGATCTGATCACCCGCAAAGGGGAGCCCATCAGCCCTCAGGCCTTCGACGTTCTCGATCACTTTGGTTTGGTGCGGCGTCAGGCCCGACCACTGATCTGGCTGGGGCGGTTCACCGAGGCCCTGGCGGCCTCTGGCGTGATGCTTCTGGTGATGCGTCGCGAGCGCCCCGGACTTGAGGTCCGCCAGGCCCTGCTGGCCTTGAGCCTGCTGCTGCTTGTGCAAATCGCGAAATTATGGTTCCAGGGCACGGTGAGTCCCCTCGCCGTGCTTGTTCCACCAACGCTGATCCTGACGGAGGGCCTGGGCACCAGCTGTGGCCTGGCCTGGATGGCGGTGGCAGCTCTGATCTGGCCGGTTCCCGTCAACGGCCTGGGGGACGGACGATTGATGATTGCTGTGGTCATGGCCACCGCAGGTGGCGTGATTGCAGGGCGTCAGCGCAGCCGTGGTCAGTTGCTCCAACTCGCTCTGTTGCTTCCCATGGCAGCACTGCTGGGGCAATGGATTCTTCTTCAGCTCCAGCCTCTGAGCGGTTGGCGCCCATGGGGCAGCCTCAACCCCGGACTGGACGACCTGGGAGCAGATGCACTCCTGCTGGGTGTTCTGCTGATGATTTCCCTGCTGATGATTCCCTTACTGGAGGGATCATTCGGTCTTGTGACACGCGCCCGTTTGCTGGAGCTGGCGGATCAGGAGAGACCTCTCTTAAGACGATTGTCCTGTGAAGCGCCTGGGACCTTCGAACACACACTGATGATCTGCGGGCTAGCCGAGGAAGGTGCCCGAGCGGTGGGAGCAAACGTGGATCTGATCCGTACAGGCTCCCTTTATCACGATGTGGGCAAGCTGCATGCTCCGGACTGGTTCATCGAAAACCAGAAGGATGGGCCCAATCCCCATGATGCGCTCAATGACCCAGAAGCCAGTGCAGCGGTGCTTCAGGCCCACGTGGATGAAGGACTGAAACTGGCAAAGCGTCATCGTCTACCGAGACCGATCGCTGATTTCATCCCTGAACATCAGGGCACATTGAAGATGGGTTATTTCCTGCATCGGGCCCGAGAACGCAATGCCGATGTGGATGAAAACTGCTTTCGCTACAACGGCCCAACGCCGCGGTCGCGAGAAACCGCCATTTTGATGATGGCCGATGGTTGTGAAGCAGCTCTCCGATCTCTGCCTCCAGATACATCCGACAGCCAGGCCATCGACACCGTTCGAAGCATTGTCGAATCCCGGCTACTGGACGGACAGCTACGCAAAAGCGGGCTCGGGCGTGCCGAAGTTGAACTCGTGCTCCAGGCCTTTGTTCGGGTCTGGCGCCGCATGCGCCATCGACGCATTCCCTATCCGATTCCGGCTCGCTCCAGACCATCCAGCTGAGGCCTCGTTCAAGTCGACGTGGAAGCCAAGCCAAGCAACGTGGCCATGTCGCTTTGCTGTTCAACCAGATCAACAAAAACAGCCAGGGGTTGATCACCATTCAGCAACAAGAGATCGTCATTGCGTTCCTCAAGGGAAAGATTTCTGGCGATGATTTTTTTTAAGACAAGTCGATCCTCTGCCAGATCGAAATCCTGCAGCCGCTGAACGCCACCACCGGATCTCAGCCAGAAGGTATCCCGACCTGCACCACCCCAGAGCTCAGTGTCGTGACGTCCACCAATCAGGAGATCCCGTCCAGAGCCTCCTTCCAGCACAACAGATCCTCCATAACGCCTGGCATCGAGTCGATCGGGACCACGCTCTCCCTCGATCACAACCTCCAACTGGCCGAATGGTTGCTGCGGCGACCCCACCAGCTTGACCCGATCACGACCAGCACCGGTCAACAGATCAAGTTGATCAAGCTCAGAAAATTCGTCAGTGTCGAATTTCAGCAGGATGGAATCGTTTTGATCAGATCCAAACATCGCGACATGGTCGATCCCCTCCAAAACGGACGGCTCGTTGTCACCTGAAAGGTCGGACAAAGCCCGACCGCTGAACAGCCATTGACTGCGCCCACCATCCTCGGGAAGTCCCAGCTCAAGCTCTCTGGGATCTACCAACTCTTGGAGATCATCGACGGCTTCGTCATCATCCTGAGGCAGAGGATTGGGATCCAGCACAGGTCTATTCGGAGCGGGAGACCCAACCAAACCAGAGATTCGATCCAGCTCACGCGCATCATCTGGAGCAAGAGCACCTCCGAAGGATTTGCCCAATCGATTGCGAATCTCAGCATTGGTCACACCGATGAACTCTTCACCAACCGTTGGCCCGGGATCGTCCGGTGTGAGTTGCTCAGGTGACTCATTGAAAAGAACATGATCGGCCGATTGCTCAAAGAAGTAGAGCTGTTGATTGCGATAAGGACCAAAATCAAGAAGCACTTGATCATCCAGAAGAAAGTGCTCATTCGCCGAATCAGCAGCCGGCGCCAATTCAGGATCCATTTCAAAGTAATTGCGCGGGATTCGCTCTCCTTCGACCATGCCAAAGGCGCGATCACCAAATGAGAGATCGCCTGTAAAACGAATTCGACGACCAAGCTGACGCGGCTCGTTTAAATAAAAGTCCGTAGTGTTATTAAAATATCCATCTTTAACCTCAATCATCCCACTCCGAGGAGCAGAAAAGCCAATCTCATAATCTTCAATCAGGAGATTATCGTATTGATGCGTACCACGATTGTAAAAATTATCAGCCGCATCAAACCCGGTATCGCCAGACCCATCAACTGGGCCAAGAATACGTATATCCTTGAAATCAGTATCCACGGTGTAATTAATTCGCATGCCATTGGCGTTGCTCCAGAGATCCATGTCCTCCATCAGGCTTGAAGGGAAGCGGAGAGAAGCCTGTTCCTCCTGATCCTCTTCAATGGTGATCAACGTGCGGTGGTAATAGATCTGTGCCCCAAGAACCGACCCATAACTCTCATTCCCTGCAAAACGAGCCAAAGGCGCGAGCGAGACAGGAACCGTTGGATCCCCATTCGCCAATCCAGGCTCTGAAAGGTTGGCGGCGGGGAACAATGTGATCCCTAAACCATCCTCAAACAGAGGTTCCGCGTAAAGAATCAGGCCACTACCCGTTGCACCGCTGGCTACATTTTCCTCCACCCTCACACCAGGTCCCTGAAGCCAGAAGCCATCACCGGCATGGCCGAAATCACCCTCTTCCTGCCTCAGAATCGGCTCCTCACCTGTTCCATGCATACGGATGGCAATATTATTTTGGAAGCTGCCAATCTCATCACCAGCTTCCGTACTAAAAGCAGATCCATAAACATCATAAGCAACATTATCGATGAAATCAACGTAACTGGAATGATTAACAAAACCCCAGCCAGGATTACCAGAAACGACACTCCCTTGGATCAGCGACGGTGATCCCTCGCGATCAACCCCATTCCGGTGAAAATGAACGGAATAACGGCCACCTGCATTGGTTCCAGTGCCTTCAACAAAGAAACCCTCCTCATCAAAGTAAGGATTATCCAGTGAACGCGATTTATCCGTACGCCCAAGATCATTGAAGGCCACATTGGCCACATCAACATCTCGGGTGTGCATGAACATCACATGACCACGCCGGTCCAAAGCTTTATTTTCCGAGCCAAAAATCACATTGCGCGTGAGATTGGCCACGTGCACCTTCAGATGATCACGTGGTGTTAAGTGGTCGTGCTGAAGCGGTCGATCCAACGCAATGCGTTGGCCATCAATCGCTTCAATCTGTACCGATTCATCGCCACTCCCATCGGGGCTGGTGCCTGCGATCACCAAACGATCACCAACATTCCATCCCTGCGGAATTGCCTCCAGCACGATTTGTTGATCACCTCGGATCAGCTGCTCTGCAGCGGTGAGTGCTGAGGTCTTGGCGTGGCCATGAACAACCGTGGCACCGTGCAAGATTGCGCCCCGGCCCAGCAGCATCGGATCCTCCGCAACACTCAGGGGACCGCGATCAGCGAAGACAACCCGGGCGTTCACCCCGGCGTTCACCGGCTGATCTGGTGTACCGATCTGCAGACGGCTGCCGGGAGCCGAGACCAACGTGTCCACTCGCAGTTCAGTGTCGACCGTCGTCGAGAAGCGCAACTCGCCGTTGATCCGGATCCAATCCAACGCAGCGGTGAACTGGTCATTCACCTCGACAGCGATTCCCTCGGGAATCAGCACTCGACTCCCAGCTTGAGGAATCTGCCCATCGCGCCATGTGGCCCTCGACGACCAGCCACCTGCTGCAACGGCAACGTGGGTGGCCTGAACCTCAGGGACAAGATGGAGAGCTGCATCGTGCTCCCCTTGAAGAACAGGATTGTCCGGGTGGGCGATGTTTTCGATGGAGTCGTGGGTATGCACTCCAGACATCACTTCGAGATGTGGCTTGTTAGGAGCCTCTCCCGTCTTGATTCCCCGCGCATCATTCAAATGCAGGGTTTTCGTTGATCCGATCAGCCCCAGGAGAACAAACCCGCAAACGACGGCCTGTGAATGGGTGCGACAAAGCCAGGGCTCGGGCATGGAGCCGCAGCGGACCAACGGAATTCACCCCATAGATCGGATCACCCAGGATCGGATGCCCCAGCTGCGCCAGATGGGCTCGGAGTTGGTGGGATCTTCCGGTGATTGGACGCATCCACAGTTTTGTGGACAACTTGAGCAAGGCATGGGTTCGCCACAGGGTGACGGCCAGGCGGCCCTCCGGATGGGACCCATAGCGAGGAGGATCACGCTGCAATCGGGCCAGGCGGTTCTCGATCCGCCCGCTTCCCTCCAGCCGACCCGCCACTTCCGCTTCGTAGAGCTTGTTCACACGGCGCCTAGCGAATAGCTCGCTGCACCGCCGCAGACTGTCCTGGCTGCGCGCCAGCAGGATCAAGCCGGAGGTATCACGATCAAGGCGATGCACCAGATGCAGGCCTGGTTCAAGGCTTCGCATCCGAGTGATCAGGGAGTCCTGCAACTTGGGACCTCGCCCGGGCTGACTCAGAAGCCCGGAGGGTTTGAGCACCACGAGGAGCCATGGATCCCGATACAGAACCGTGACCGGGTCATTGATCAAGTCGGGATGCGCAGTGCGTGTGGAACAGAGTCACAACCTGATCCGGAGGCAACGCCTGCACCAGGCGGGCCTCCGCCTCCACATGGTGCTGGCCGCTGTGATACAGATTCAGGTCCTGGAAGGCATCCGGCTGAAGACGTCGTGCCTCATCCATACCGGAACTGAGCAGAGCGGGTGGAAGCAACGTTCCCCCCTTACAGGACTGCATCACATGGGCAGCCTCATGGGCAAGCACCACCCAAACCGGCGAAGGATCATCGGGAAGATTGTTCCCGCAGAGGAGGATCACCTGCCGACCGTCATGAAACGCCCCGAGCAGTCCTGAGGGGCAATCATTCGCCACAAAGGCCTCAACACCTGTCGTCTGAATCAACTGGAGGAACTCAGCGATGCGGCTCCATGTCGTCGCCTGGACAGGCGCCGTCCACCCCAATCCCATCAGCAGAGCCACCAGGCCCCAGGGCAAGCGAGCCATCCCGCTGGACCGATCACTACCAACATTGGTTTCAACAGCTGCCGCTGAAGTCGCCGAATAAACGGAACTTCTCCAGATTTCATCGGTCTAGTTCCCGCTCAACACTGGCCACCTTCTCCTGAAAACTCTGGTGCCGATCGGTGCGGGTATTGAGCTTCAACGTGGTGTAAACCCGCGGTACGCCCATGTTGTGCAAAGCGTCGTGGCAGGCGCGCACGCAAGCCATCACCTCATCCCAGGGCCCTTCGATCGCCGTGCCGTTCGGACCAAGCTCGTGATCCAGGCCGGCCGACTCAATCACCCGCTTACAGGTGGCGATGTAGGGCGATAAGTGAACCCCAACACCGATCGGAACCACACAGAGATCAACGCTCAACCACCGCTCCATTTCTTCCGCCTGGACGCAACGCAGGCCATCATCGTGGAAGCGGAAAGCACCGATATGACACAGGGGACAAGCCAACGGTTGAGGGAGGCCTACGAAGCACTGATGAGCCGCGCACCCGGAGCTGCCTTCCATCGAGCCCGCGGGCTTTACTTCAACAAATACCCATTGCACCAAGGCGAGAGTCAACCAGACCTGCGGCTTTACGTGGTTGATGAACAGTTGAAGGAAACAATTCAGCCTGCAGAAGATGGGAATGCCTCCCACCGACTGGTCACACTCACCTCACGACCGGGAGCCCTGGCGATCGTTCACTGGCAACGGGCCGATGCCCCGACGGCTGAGCAGGTCAAGACCTATCTCTCTGTGACCTGGGGACTGGATCCCGACCGGCTCAACCAACAGCCTCTTGAGCAGCCCTGGTTTCGTGATGGAGGACACCAGATCCGCCTGACAGCCCCTTCAGATCTGGTTTGGCGGAAATCTAGTTTATTAACTCTGCCGGGATGAAAACCGAAGGTTTTCCAAACAGCTTTCGTCCCGCCGGACGGGGACCGCTAGGTCTGAATCAGAGATCTGTGCAGTCGATGTTCACCAAGTACGCCGAGCGCTACGTGCTGCGCACAACATCCGCCGGAAAGTACCTGGGTGTGAATAGCCATGACGCCAAGATCCGCGTCTCCGACACGCCTGACAAGGCCTGGATTTTCCACACCCATGACGGTGCAGTCACCCACGCGCTCTGGATCGGTGAGGTGCATGGTGAGACACCGGATGTGGTGAAGCTGGATCGCTGAACGACTTCACCCCTTCACGGCATCACTGGTGGAACTGGGCAGGATGAACTTCTGCAGCAACACAAACAGCAGCAGCACAGGAAGAATCGAGACCACTGATCCTGCCGCCACCACCCGCCAGTCGAGAGAAAAACTGCTGGAAAGCTGCTGAAGCCCCAAAGGCAGGGTGTAGAGCGCAGGATCATCCAGGATGACCAGCGGCCAGAGGAAATCACTCCAGGTGCCGATGAACACAAACATCGCCAGGGTGATC
>CAJWLE010000022.1:0-15110 GCA_913042965.1 uncultured Synechococcus sp. | reverse complement strand
CGTTCTTGCGCATCACCGTGATCTGGGGCAGACCGTGGCGCTGGCCGATGGCGAAGTCGTTGGGGTCATGGGCCGGCGTCACCTTGACGCAACCGGTGCCGAAATCCTTTTCGACGTGGTCGTCGGCCACGATCGGAATCTCGCGCCCAACAAACGGCAGCGTCAGGGTCTGACCCACCAGATGGGCATAGCGCTCGTCGGTGGGGTTCACCGCCACCGCCGTATCGCCGAGCATCGTCTCGGGCCTTGTGGTGGCCACTTCGAGATGGCCTTCGCCGTTGCTGAGCGGATAACGGAAATGCCAGAGATGGCCATCCACCTCCTTCATGTCCACCTCCAGGTCGCTCACGGCGGAGCCGGAGGCGGGGCACCAGTTCACCAGGTATTCACCGCGATAGATCAGACCCTGTTCATGCAGCCGCACGAAGGCCTCCTTCACCGCCTCACTCAACCCCTCATCCAGGGTGAAGCGCTGTCGCTTCCAATCCACGGAATAGCCCAGGCGCCGCAGCTGGCCGACGATGCGTCCACCGCTCTCGGCCTTCCACTGCCAGGCCCGCTCGAGAAAAGCTTCGCGCCCGAGGTCGTGGCGGGTCTTGCCCTCCTCTTTCAGCTGCTTTTCGAGGATCGTCTGAACCGCAATGGACGCATGATCCGTGCCCGGAAGACAGAGCACATTGTTTCCCGCCAGGCGCTGATAGCGCACGATCGTGTCGATCAGGGCCGTGTTGAAGGCATGCCCCATATGCAGGCTGCCGGTCACATTCGGCGGCGGAATCACCACCGAAAACGGATCGCCAGGTGCGTGCGGATCGGGATGGAAGGCCCCCTGGTCCTCCCAGGCCTGCTGCCAACGAGCTTCCGTACCAACGGGGTCGTAAGTCTTCGCCAGTTCGGGCACGGAAAGCTGCAAGTCAATCCGGCCATGCTCGCAAAAGAGCCTGCCGTCTTCAGCGACCCTCCCTAACCTCATCAAACGTCTGGCAAACCATGAAAGCTGCGTTCCATCGATCGTTGCTCACGGGCCTGGCGTGTTGGCTTTTGACTGGTTGCGCGGGGATCGAAGGGCCGGCAGTGGTCGACATGGTTCGCACCATCGACAACAGCGAAGGCATCACCAGCGATGACTACGAGCAACTGACGGACATCTCTGATCTGGTGTTTCAACAGATCCGGGACCTCGACCCGCAGATTTACCCCCAGCTGACCCTGTTCACCAACAGGAATTTTGTTCAGCACATCCGTAAGCGAACACAAAGCGGTTTCGGGCCAGACCTGATCGTCACCGACAGCGAAACAGCCCTGGAGCTCTACCGCCAAAAACTGATTGATCCGATCTCGCTCTCAAAGCAGGATCGCCAGGACACTCCGCAAAGCCTTCTGGATCTGGTCACCTCAGAAGATGGTGCCCTGGTGGCGAGGCCCGTGCAGCAGTTCGTGCAGCTCGCCTGCTTCAACAAGAGCCGACTGCCCACACCGCCGAGCAGCCTTGAAGATCTGGCCCAGAGCAGCAGCGATGCCACCTTCGGTCTGGCCATCCAACTCAAAGACCTGTACTGGAGCGCTCAGGCCTTCAATGCCACCCCTGCGTTCCAAGCCGCCATGGACGACTCATCGATTGATGAGATGAGTCGTGCCAGGGTCACCTCCTGGTTGCACTGGCTGGTGGGATCCAGTTATCAGCAGAACATCCGCTTTCTCAACAGTCAGAGACAGCTTCGTCAGGGCTTGATCAAGGGCGAATTGGATTGGATCACCTGCTGGAGCAGCAACCTGAAACGATTGAGATTGAAAATGGGCGACAACCTCGGCATCGCAGCGCTTCCGCAAGGCCCAGCGCAACACCGCAAGGCATCGACACAGCTCGAGGTCTGGGCGCTGGGGCGAAACTCCAGTCCGCTGCAAAGGCGTAAATCCCTGGTGATGCTCGATTTCATCACCAAGCCCTGGGCGCAGAAAACGTATTCATTGATGAGTGCTTCCGCAATGCCTGTCAGCCAAAAGGCTGCAGCAATTGTTTCCTCGAAAATTCCCGGAGGCAGCCAAGCAATGAACAACTACGTGCAAGACAACGAGCAGTCCTTACCGATTCGCGCGAAAGCTCGGATCTTCCGCGATCCGGAGAGTTACGACACGATCTCTGATGCCTTGCTCGACACCATCTACGACATCCGCACGCCGGAGGAGAGCACCGAGCAAATTTTCCAGGACCTGCGGGAGTCGCGCTGATGCTTGAAGCTCTGAACCGGGAACTGATCACTTGGTTGGGCTACCTCCAACGCACCGCCGTTCTGGTGCAGGTGGCCATCGTGGTGATCGCAGTCGTTCTGGATAAGAGGAATCGTTGGACCCGAAGGTTGGATTCCGAACTGCTCAGGAGCCTGTCAAAGCTGATTGTTCCAGGGTTGTTGATTGTTCTAGGCGCCGTGATGAAGTCGCTGGGCGTGCCCGGTGGTTACCTGCAGTATCTGGCCCTGATGTGGCTGGTATGGCGATTGTTCAAGCCAACCAATCTCCTGCTGCAGAAGCGGTTCCCGAAGCTTCCGATTGAGGAGCTCGACCGATCGCTGTTCCGACCAGTGCTTCTGGTCGTCGCTGTGCTCAGCTTCTTCGAGATCCTGGGCAGCCGCCAATCGCTCTCGATCATTGAGCTGGGAGAGGTCTTCGGCGTGACCCTCACTGTGGGAAAGCTACTCACCGCACTCGTTATCAGTTATTTAATCGCGGCTTACGCCCGCAGGCCCGCTGCTTTTGTGGCCTGGATCGGAGGCCTGTTCCTGGGTCTGAAACCCCAGAGGCAACGGGCTCTGGAAGTCATCCTCCAGTACTCGGTGATTGGAATCGGGGTGATGGGGGTGGCTTACTACGTCGGCATCAATGGCACCGCTTTGGTGGCCGTGGCCGGTGGTCTCTCCGTGGGCATCGGATTCGGCATCAAAGAGATCATCTCCAATTTCATCAGCAGCCTTTGGCTGCTGTTCGAAGGCTCCGTACGCCCAGGTGAAATCCTGATGATCAACGGTGATCCCTGCACGGTGCGAAAGCTGGGGATGCGAGCCACCCAACTGCGCCGCGGCCGGGATGGAGCGGAACTGCTGATTCCCAATCAGAACTTTTTCACGCAAGAGGCCGAGTCGTACACCGCTGAAGAAACCTCCCGCAGGGATGCCGTCGTGGTGGGAGCGGCATATCACCATGAGCCCTCACAGGTGATCGCGATCCTGGAAGCGGTCGCGAAGGATCACGACAAAGTCCTCCCATACCCAGCACCCGGGGCGTTCACCGTCGATTTCGCCGATTCCTCGATCAACTACAAGCTGCTGTTCTGGGTTCGCAACCCCCTCGAAGCCTTTGCAGTGGGGAGCGACCTGCGTCAGGCAATCTGGACGGCTTTCGAAAAAAACGGAATCGGCATTCCGTTCCCGCAGCAGCAGGTGTATCCGATGGAATGGCCCCCTTCCAAGGATGAAACCCTGCGGATCGGTGGTTCATCCCAGAAGCTCCAAGCGGAAGAAAGCGAATCAACCGGCGAGGCGCCGTAGATAGTCGCCCTGCCGTCCGGCATTGATCCAACCGGTGGCGATCAATTTGCTGGCTGATTCACTCACCCTGCCGCGGTGAATATGAGATGGGCCAGCGGGGAAGATCACCAGCTTCCCCCTTTCTGCCGATTCATGGTGATCCTGCCAGTGGAATTCGGTGCCCGCTTCATCAACATCGTTGCAGTACAAAATCCAGGCCAGCACGCGGTGGACCGGTTCGGTGGCCTCATCGCTGATGGTCCAATCGCAGTGCCACCGCTTGAAGCCTTCGCCGGGGGCGTAGTGCTGAAGATTGAAGATCGGATTCACAAACAGGCTCTGGTCCGGACAGCACTCCTGAAATTTCGGCCGTTCCTGCAAATAACGCTCCAACCCGGCTGTGACCCCTCGCATCACTAACTGCGCCAGAGCGAAGGACTCCGGTTCGGAGCGATCGATCGCCACCAAGCTGATGTCCGTGCTCTGTTTGGCCGGTTCGTGATCCCCTTGGGCGCCGAAGGCCACCCCAGCACGCCGGAGATCCTCACGGCGGCCATAGAACTCCGTCACTGCATCGGCCACTGCTTCAAAGCCGGCATTGCAGTAGCGCCCGATCAGATTCATGCCTCAGCGTCCAGTCGCGGGATGGCCACAACGGCATCCAGCAACTGCCAGCGGCTGCGATCCGTCGCCACCAGGCTCTGCAGCTGCACCCGCTCGATCACCGCGGCAGCGCGATCGACATCCAGGGGAACCCCAGGCCCCATCGGCAACACCAGCACCTGTTGCTCGGCTGGATCGGCCATCACCTGCAAATCGAGATCCTCGAGCTCCCGTTCAAAGAACACCCGGCGCATCCGAGTGGTCACTGTGGGACCCAACGCTTCGACGAAACGGGTCATTCCCGACTCATCCCCCGAACAACCGCAGTTCAGCGACAACCAGATCAGCAGCTTCACCCAGCTGTCCAACGTCCACAGCGGTTGAAAGCTGTCCCGGTGCTGACGCACCAGTTCCGCGATGGCGAAATCAAACAATGTGGCCTGAAGGCCAGTGGAATCGGCGGAATCCATGCTTTCCATCTTCTCCTTCCAAAGGTCAGACTGAGGCCACTGGCGATTCTCCCGATGGCCCTGGATCTGAACGATCCCGAACTCGAATTCTCCGATCTCGTCTACGCCTACCAAAGCTGGGTGATGGCTGTGATCAACGACGAGAAACTCGACAGCGACGACACATTGCTGACCGACGACATCGCCGAGGACGCCCTCAATGCCATGCGCTTCCTTCCAGGCGAGGTAACGAGCGCCATCGAAACCAGTCTGGCGCGCGTCTACGACGTGGATGCAGACGAGCTGGCTGATCTGCTGTTCCCAGAAGACTGAACACCGATGGGCTGGACCGCTGACGACATCCCTTCGCTGGAGGGTTGTGTTGCACTGGTCACCGGTGCCAACAGTGGACTCGGCCTGGAGAGCGTTCGGGCCCTGGCGGCTCGACAATCCACGGTGATCCTGGCCTGCCGCTCCAGATCCCGGGCTGAGTCAGCCAAATCCCGGTTGATCGAGGAGGGGTTGTCCCGCCTCGATCTGCTCGACCTGGACCTGGCCGATCTGGTCAGTGTCGAACAGGCCGCCGATACGGTCCGCGAGCGATACGGCCAGCTGGATCTGTTGCTCAACAATGCAGGAGTCATGGCGCCCCCGCGCACCCTCACCGCGCAGGGTCATGAGTTGCAGTTTGGGGTGAACCACCTGGGCCACATGGCCCTCACTCAGAAGCTGTTGCCACTGATGGCACAGAGACCCGATCCAAGGGTGGTGACGGTGACCTCCGGCGCCCAGTACTTCGGCCGCATCCGCTGGGATGATCCCAGCTGGAGCATGGGCTACGACCGCTATGGCGCCTACGGCCAGAGCAAGCTGGCCAACGTGATGTTTGCCCTCGAGCTAAACGGACGACTGCGGGAGCAGAACAGCCGTGTTCGCTCTTTGGCGGCCCATCCCGGTATCGCTCGAACCGACCTGCAACCCACGGCGCTGGCCAGTGGCGGCAATCGCTTTGAAGCCCTGGCCTATCGGCTGATGGATCCCCTTTTCCAAAGTGCAGCCATGGGCGCGCTGCCTCAACTGCACGCCGCCACTGCAACCTCCGCCCTGGGCGGTGAGCATTACGGCCCTGGGGGGTTGGCTGGGTTGCGTGGGCACCCTGCTCTCTGCCGAATCGCTCCGGCAGCCCTCGACCCGGAGCAGCGCCAGCGCTTGTGGCAACTCAGCGAAGAGCTGATCGGTGACTGACGCATCAGCCGCTATGTCGCTTCTGACCCCCTATGCGACGGGGCGTCCTCAGCGAGGGGTGGTCGGCTCCAGCCGTTATGCCCAGCGGCTCCGTCAGGAGTTGATCAAGGCTTCAAAGGATCCGGCGAGCCAAACACTGATGATCCGCGGTGAACCGGGCCTGGGGAAAGACAACCTCGCGGCGCTGGTGCACTTCGGCTCCAGCAGGCGTCGCAAGCTGCTGGTGAGGCTGCAACCTGCCGATCTCAGAGCCAAGGTTGCCACCCTCCTGGATGCCGTTGAAGACAACACGCTGCTGGTGATCGGCGTCGACCAACTGGACCCTGACCTTCAGCAGCTCCTGGCCGAAATGGCGTCTGGACAGCGTCCTGGTTTCTCCGGCCGAATGATCTTCACCAGCGAAACCTTCGTGCCGGCGGTGGATGCCGTCAGCCAGCTGATCCGTGTTCCACCTCTGCGCGTGCGACGGGCAGATCTGGGGGAGTGGCTGCGGTATCAGCTCCGCCTGCAATGCCCGGGCCTGGGGTGGCAGGACCCGCCCGACCTACCTGAAACGGTGGTGCGGCGTCTGCAGAACCATGATTTCCCAGACAACCTCCGCGAGCTGGAAAGCCTGGTGGGACGGGCCCTGCGCCAGGCCCGCCGTCAGAACCAGAACCACCCACCCCCTGTCCTGGCGGAGGAGGTGTTCTGGACGGATCAGAAAAAAGAACGATCCCGCTTCGACATCTGGCGCTGGAAACCTCAGCTGCGGGAATGGATGCGGGCGCCGAAAGTCTGGAATGGCCTGTTGTTCGGCCTGGTGAGCTGGCTGTTTGTTGCCGTGAATCTGGCCCTCTGGCTCGGACCGCAGACGCGTTCAGACAACCCGGCACTCAATTTATTTTGGGCCTGGTGGTGGCCCTTGATCCTGCTCAGCTATCCGCTGGTGGGGCGACTTTGGTGCGCGGTGTGTCCCTTCATGGTTTGGGGTCGGATCATCCAGGCCATCGTTCCCTGGCGGCCAAGGGCATGGCCCCACGGTGAGACCGATCGATGGGCTTCGCCTCTGTTGGCGGCAGGATTCGCCGCGATTCTGATCTGGGAGGAGGTCTGGAATCTGGAAAATACGGCCTGGCTCAGCAGCTGCCTGCTGTTGGTGATCACGGCAGGCGCCGTGATCGGATCGCTGCTGTTCGAAAAACGGTTCTGGTGCCGCTACCTCTGCCCCGTGGGTGGCATGAACGGCCTGTTCGCCAAGCTATCCATCCTGGAGCTGCGGGCCGAGTCCGGCACCTGCAGCGGCAGTTGCACCAGCTATGCCTGCTTCAAGGGAGGCCCTGCAGACGGCGAGGGCATGGAAACAACCGGTTGCCCCCTCGGCAGCCATCCAGCCCATCTGAGCGATAACCGCAACTGTGTGCTCTGCATGACCTGCGTCCAGGCCTGCCCGAATCGATCGGTGCAACTTCGCCTGCGACCTCCCGCGGCAGACCTCCAGGTGAACATGCATGCCCCCGGTGGTGAGAGGGGCCTGATTTTGGTGCTGGCTGGTGGTGTCACCCTGCATCACTGGCAACGGCTGTTGGGCTGGCTGCCACTTGCACCGGATTCACTCCAGTCAGGCCCCCTGCTGGCCCGCCTGAGCATCGCCCTGATGGCACTGGCATTGCCCGCTGCGATTGGTTTGTGGCTGGAGCGCCGGTGGCTGTATTCAGCCCTGCCGTTGCTGTGGGCTGTGCTTCTGGCTCGACATTTGCCGGTGGGGATGCTGGAAGGGGGCACCCTGCTGCCCGCAGGTTGGCCGAGCTGGTCAGCCGACCCGCATGTTGTCGGTTTCTGCCAGAGTGGTTTGGTAACCATTGGATGGATCGGTAGCGTCGTGCTTGCGAGGCGACTGATAATCCCTGAACGTTTCAACTGGGAGTTGGGCAGCATGGTGATGCTGGTTCTGAGTTGCGCCGGACGCTGGCTTGTGTCCCTCTGATGCCATGAGAGCCGCACCCCTCACGATCAATGCCCGCCAGCAGGCGCTGCTCGAGTCCCTGCGCAGCAGTGGTGGTGAGATGAGCGGACAGCAGCTACACCGCCACCTTGAAAAGCAGTCCCCGATGGGACTGGCCACCGTGTACCGCAACCTGAGGGTGCTGCAACAGCGCGGATTTGTGCGCTGCCGTCATCTGCCCAGTGGCGAAGCGCTCTACGCCCCCGTGGAACGCGATCAGCATCACCTCACCTGCGTCGATTGCGGCAAGACCCAACCGCTGGAGCATTGCCCCATTCACGCCATCGATGTGCCGCAGAAAAGCGTCGGGGACTTCGATCTTCTGTTTCACACGCTTGAGTTCTTCGGTATTTGCACCGACTGCCGCAACCGGCAAACCTCCCTGACATGAGCCTGGCCGCCACCTACCTCGGAGCCAATGGCTGGTTGCTGGAATTCGAAAATCTCAGGGTGCTGGTGGATCCCTGGCTGACAGGAACCCTGAGCTTCCCTCCTGGGGAATGGCTGTTGAAAGGGGAGTTACCCCACGATCGCGCCGTCCCCGACCAGCTGGACCTTCTCTTACTCACTCAGGGGCTCGCGGACCACGCCCACCCGGCCACCCTTGGCCAGCTCCCCCGCAACCTGCCGGTGATCGGCTCGAACAGTGCCGTCCGCGTCGCGGAACAACTCGGATTCCAGACCATTACGGCTCTACGGCCCGGGCAACAGACCCAACATCGCGATCTGGTGATTCGCGCCACCGCCGGGGCACCGGTGCCGCAAGTGGAGAACGGCTACGTGCTCGAACATGTCGCTGGTTGTCTTTACCTGGAACCCCATGGCTTTCTGGATCCATCGGTGAGGCCACAGCCACTGGATGCCGTGATCACCCCGATGGTCGACCTGGGGTTACCTGTCTTTGGTGCCTTCGTTAAGGGCTGCAGCGTTGTGCCGCAGCTGGTGGAACGCTTCCAGCCCAAAACGATTCTGGCCAGCACCGCAGGTGGTGATGTCCGCTTCAACGGCGCCCTCAGCGGAATCCTGAAACTGCAGGGATCACCTCAGGAAGCAGGGGAGGCACTGCCGGAAGGCATCAACTGGATTGATCCGATCCCCGGAGAGCGACTTCTACTCGCCAAGCAAACTTGATGTTACTGTTTGTTACATCTGCTCGCAGCTCAATGCCACAGGCCAACGAAAACTGGTTTCAAAACACAGCGGCTCGCGACATTCATCTCGATCAGCTGAAGCAAGCAGAGCGTTTTAACGGCCGTGCAGCCATGCTCGGAATCGTGATCGGCATCATCACCGAAGGGCTCACCGGCGCCGGCATTGCCCATCAAATCGGACTCGGCCCATTGGTTGATGGCTACGCCGCTTGCCGCACCCAGTTCCTGCCGTTCTGCTTCTGAAGCCTCAGAACCAATCCTTCAGCACAGCAAGACGCCCACGAAGATCTTGGTCGCTTGCCCGCTGAAGGATCGACATCTCGACCCGGATCAGGGTCTCCACCATGTCTCGTTTGTGACTCCCCTGAGGGCCGAAAAGTCGGCAGGTATCCAGAAGCAGGGGCCGAGCATCTTCAAGGAAAACTGAAGCGTGGGCCAACGCGAGCCGTTGGCCGCATCAGCCATCCAGGGATTTGTCAGCGAGCTGCTCAGCGAGCAAATCACGCCAATTCGGACCGAAATTTTCAGCTAACGCTGCTTCTTCAGATTTAAGGAAACGCTTGCGCTGAGCCGATTCGTCACCACGCCACTGGGGAAGCGTGTGCTTGATGTTGTCCAGAGTCATCTGTTGATTGTTCAGCAGACCTTCAACGGCGGCTGTCAAAACAACAACACTTGATGCGTTTCGCCCAACCCAACGTTCAAGCAGAACAGATCTGCGGCGCACAGTCAAGCCACAACACCACATCTGGTGTAGCATCGTCTTAACAGGCTCTACTGGTGGAGTCTGTGGAAATGGGAAGGGTCGAGGGTCCCCTTCCCTGCTTTCCTCGAAGAAGGAAAACATGCCGTTCACCAGGCAAAGCCGATGATTCGATCACCACGAGTCCGAAGGGTTTCCATCTACCTGGTTCTCAGCACGGCAGCTGTGACTGGAGTCAACCTGATGGATCTGAACCAGAATTCAGCAGCACCCTTTTATATCCCCCTCTTTATTGGGATTTACATCCTTTCTCGCTGGATCGATCGTCAACTGGAACAAAAAAATAGTCCGCCAGATGTGATCAACACCACTGAAGACACCGGATCAATGTCGAATCCAACAGGATTCAAACCCTGAGCGAAGGGTTCTCGCCAGAGCCATGAACCAAACACACCATGCGAGATTCAGAATTCAAGATTGAAGAACTCAATCCCTTTCAAGAGTGGCATCTGCATGGCTCTGCCAACAGCCAGGAACATGCTTTACATCGCGCTCAAGATATCTGCAGACAGATTGGCCGTCCGGTTCGCATCCTCACCGCAACAAACAAATTGGTGGCGCAGTTCGATCCCAGCGAAGAATTGCCTACCAAAAAATGAATCAGTCAACAAACATTTCAGAACACATCGGCCATGGAGAATCGCAGAAACTGAACGATTGAAAAGGGATTCAAAATCGACCAAATCTCACCCAAACCGAGGGATCCTGCATGGCGCAGGCTGTTGTCCTGATATCGACGCGCCTGCTGATCAGCTTCGGATTCGATAGCCACCATCTCTTCGCGCGGATTCTCTGATGACGCGTACTCGGGATCAAGAACAAGAAACCAACGATCCCGCATCAGACCCGAGGAGCTCAGCATGGGGCGTCAACAACAGGCGTAGGTATAAATACTAAAAGATTGAGGTCGGCGGCGGGACCGTCGACTTCCGGAATGGTGGTAATTCGGCCAGGAGTTCTCAACCAACACCTTCACCCAGTGGTTTGGCGCTCAGAACAGCGGCTGTCAGAGGATCCGGTCGATGTAAGCAAAAGAAACGACCATCACCGTGGTGGCCATCACAATGAAGCCAAGCCCCAGAGAAAACTCATTCAACTGGCTGTCGCCATTGGGCATGGATCGTTCGCGTTCGGTGTCTTCTATCGAAACGTCGTCTTCAACCAGCCCAACGTGTGCGATCGACCACAAAAAGCTGCCTGAAACAACCAAGATCGCCTGGGGAATCGGAGCTGACATAGCCCTTGGGGAGACGGGAGAGGGCGAAAGCGCAAACATTCCACCGCCAAACACTGATTCATTCGTTTAGCGTCTCAGCCGTGTCTCACCGGCCTCATGCTGAAAGCATTGTTCTCCATGCTGTTGGCAGCAGTGATGTGGGTGCAGGTTCCTCAGTGGAACAGTGACTGGTCCAAGTGTGCTGTTGACGTTCCAGACGTTGACTGCCACTGGTATGTCGTAGCTCCGGACAACACATTCGGCGAAGGCTTCAGCTGGGCGAATGCACCATGGTTCAGCGCGGAAGGACTGCAGGATGTCGCGAGCCTGAAAGGGTCCATGAAGGGAATCCACGACAAGGCTTCGGCTGCCGCCTGAGAAATTCTGTATGGGCTCTAAACCAAGTTGAGCAGGTGATCAGTCAGCGTTGCTGGGCTGCGAACATGGCTCACCTCTGCCATGAGCGGACACTCACAAAGAAACTCGAAACTCATCGCCCAGAGAGCTCGACACAACAAAGGAAGATCCACCCAATGGACTTTGAGAGGGGTAATTCAACTGCCCTGAAGGCCATAATCGAGTCAAATCAAAGCGAGATGCTGGAAGATAGGCATTAAGCACAGCCCTAAAATATCAGCGATCCCTAACGCAACGCCTAGGCTCATGCTTATTTGAATTGAGCACAATGACGTTTAAGCATTTGCGCTTACCAAGAAACGAGGGCCCGCTGCCTTCCTGTATCAATTGGAAGTGGGTTGAAGTAACGGCACAAGGAGAATTCAAGGCTCATTACTGCATTGAAGGACAGTGCAGAGATCTCGGACTATTCAAAAGTGCTGATTCCGCAAATCTAGAAGTCGTCAAAGCCATACGAGCACACATCAATCAAGAAGTCGGCCACTTCGTTAAAGATTGATCAACCCCTCCATCGCGGAGCGGAGCAGATCACGACCACTGGCGGTCAGACTCCAAGACGATTGGACATCAAGCATGAATGAGTGGACTGACGAATTCATTACCCATGCCCAGCAGCAACTTGTTGGGATGGTTGACGATTGGAAATACGACTACGGAGCCGACAACAAAGACTGTTCCACAATGCTGCTATGGATGTTGGCACGCTTAAACCCGAACGCACAAATAAATCCAACTATGATCGACGCAAATCATGAAAGTACTTGAAGAAATACGGGCATCGCAAGTATTTTTTTGTACCAGTCAATCCAACCAGCTGGACGACTCAGCCTCTCCAAACAGCTCAGGCAAAACCTTGCTTTAAATGCCTGCTGTTCGACGAAGCACTTTGAAAACTGACGTGATCACTGCCGGGGTCGTAAATGCAGTACTCAGAACCGGCACCGATTCCAATCACACTGCGCTTGGGAACAACATGTTCTTGACTCTGCTCACCAGAGTGATCTTTCACGCATGAGGTGATCTGCCCACCACTGAGCTCAAGTCGAAATTGACGAGCGCTTCGAGCCGTAAACAACCTATTCACATCGAGCCGCGTTAACCGATCAAGCAAGAGCAATGGCGATGTGGATTCATCAAGGCTGTCGCCGACATCAACAGAACTGCCGTGGATGAGGCCGCAATCCAACTCAATGAAGCCATATTGCAGTGATGCCAGCCATGGCCGATGTTCTGCCGCCACACCCTGCTGCAATCTTCGCTGAAACGTCTCTCCATGTTCTAAGCGAGACTCCTGAGCACGTTGCTCACCGCGGTAACCACAACTGGCCAGAAGTTGATCTTCCCACCATCCGTAGATGCAATGGGGTTGAAGATCACCCGGCTTTGGCTGCTGTAAACGATTGATTAAATGATTGCAATCCTGATCTGGACCAATCACGTCACCTAACACAAATAGATAGGCAACTCCCCGTTGCCTTTTCAGATCCCGTTGTAGTTGTTCATAGAGATCGGTGTCACCTTTGAGACCACTCACCAAAGCCCAACGTTCCATCAGCGTTCACATACATGACTGGCATCTTCGGCTCTCTCTGCATATTCGAAGCCGTGTCTGAGACGCCAAGCAAAGACGTCCGGCAATCCAGCATCCAAGATTGCCTGACACGTTTTGGCAACGTCATAGTCCACTTCTCGGATGTTGATATCACCGCTGATTGGATCATGAACGACATAGGTTGCCTTGGTATTGCCATGCCTTGGTTCACCCACCGATCCAGCATTAACAATGCGTCTCATCGGAAGAGTCATCGTTTCTTCTCTGGGGGTCTTCGTGCCACGAGCTTGCACCTTCACCTGGATCGACCCTCCACTCAGTTCTCTGATGTAGGGCTGATGCGTATGTCCACAGAAAAGAGTTTCTACACCTGCTGTTTCGACACGTTCAAGGGCTGCAAACGCATTCATATCAGGCAGCAGATATTCATGCTGACTATTGGGGCTGCCATGCACAAACAGAAGTTGATCTTTGCGCAGGGTCATTGGAAGCCCAGCCAAAAAAGCTTTGTTCTCTTCGGTTAATTGATCTGCAGTCCAATGATGAGCACGGTGGCCACGCTTTTCTGCCAATTGTGAGGGGTAACTGCATTCACAGGCATTCAGGCCATCGATGATGTCTTCATCCCAGCATCCCTGGCACGTTGGAATGGCACGTTCTCGCACAAGTTGCACAACTTCATTGGGCTGAGGGCCATAGCCCACTAAATCACCAAGGCAAGTGATGGTGCTGATGCCCTGCTGGTCAATATCCTCTAAGACTGCTTCCAACGCTGCCAAATTGGCATGGAGGCAAGAGATCACTGCATGGGTCGTGGTCATCGGGTGGGTTGCAAATTGTTGTTTGTTTCACGGAGTGGTGCCTGATGCAGTTCAAGCACTTCATCGCTGAATAAGCATTCTTCAATCGTGCTTCGAATACCTGTTGGGTTGAGCGCTTTTCCCTGAACGACAAGACGCGACAACCGTTTCGGTCGGCCATGGGGTGGTTCGATGCGTTCCAAAGGAAGAAACTGCGATCCTTGCTGGCTGACAATCCAGTTGCAGAAAAAGCAACGCCCATCTGGGAGATTCACCAGGGCTTTGGCTCGGTACACATCTCCATAGGCTCCATTCACCAGTTCGAACCAGAAGCTGCTGAGGCTATTGGGATCCCAAATACTGTCCTGAAGATCAATATCTAAGGCTTCCAATGTGGTGAAGTTGAGAGTGTCTTGATTGGGTAAATATGAATCCACTCCGAAATTCACGATCCGACCCGGCTTGAGGTGAAGATTCGCCAATTGCTTCGAAATCTGTGGATGAATGTCTTCAGCACAGGTGCTGATAGCAGCTTGAAAATGCTGCACTTCAACAACCATCAACAACTTTTGATCCCGCAACAGACTGTCGTCCATCAACCGATCGGAAGGCTGGCCTGCCGGAATCTGTAATTCAGGGATCTGATCGTTGAGCCAAGCGCCATCGATGCCACCGTCCAGCCCCTGTTCAAGGTTCTCGAAGGAGGGGCCTTGAAGACGCCAATAGGCACAAGGGCCTGGATGCCGTACCAACTGATCGCGAATCCAGGAGGTTTTCCCACAACCGGGAGGACCCAGGACTAACCACACCTGAGACATAGCCAGCGGCATCGAAACAGCTCACGGCCCCGAAGCGGGAATGAGAATCATTCCCAGAATGCCACGTCAAATGTTGCCAGTCACTGCGTCAAAGTACTTCTTCACTTGAAGAGCCGGCCGAGGCCTGACCGAAAAAAAAGGATTTCGCTTTCGCCTCATACGAACTCCAAAACAAAAGCCGCAGCTTTCAACCCCGAGCTTGAGCACTGAACCAATCGGGTCTGCTCACGATGTCGCTTTCGATGAGGACGACCCCCACTGGGAACCTCAAACAAGCTGACCGACTGCTCTTTCCGTAGATGGTCGATGTTCGCAGATCCATTGGCGCCCCTGGTTTCTGTTGCCACGGCACAGGTCGTCGTGGCCCAGACCGTGGCCTGAAAGTTCATTGCGACGTGAGTGATCAGCTGGGCTTATCAACTGCATCAGAAGTACTCGAGGCACTGCTGATGACTGCAGCTCAATCTTCCGTTACATTCTGATTGCCGGATATCCGGCCTTCCTTATTTGCCGCCGGGATTCGTCCCACAGGCTGATTTCCGTTCTCATGACCACCACCCTCCAGCAGCGCTCCGGCGCTTCTAGCTGGCA